>CBDUPW010000025.1:0-45186 GCA_965369205.1 uncultured Polyangiaceae bacterium
ACCCTCGCAAAGCTCTGCTCAATGAAGGACGTCAAGCGATCGATGGCAGTCTTTTCGATGCGTTCGGCGAAGAACGCCATGTCGTCCGGTCGCTCTTCGAGCACGGCGCGGAATACGTACTTCAAGAAGTCTTCGGCCAGGTCCGCGTCGTCGTTCAGATCCGCGAAGGCGATTTCAGGTTCTACCATCCAAAACTCAGCCAGGGGGCGCGCGGTATTGGAGTTTTCGGCGCGAAAGGTCGGACCGAAGGTGTACACTTTGGAAAGCGCCAAGCAGTACGCTTCGACCGCAAGTTGGCCGCTCACGGTCAGGAACGCTTCTTTGCCGAAGAAGTCCTTGGAGTAGTCGATCTTGCCGTCCGGGGTCCGGGGCAAGTTCGCGAGATCTAGGGTGGAGACCCGAAACATGTCGCCGGCGCCTTCGCAGTCACTGGCTGTGATGATCGGCGTGTTGACCCAGACGAATTCGCGTTCGTGGAAGTAGCGATGAATGGCCTGGGCAATGGTCTGACGCACGCGCGCCACGGCGCCGAAGGTGTTGGTGCGCGGCCTCAGATGCGCCACTTCCCGCAAGAACTCCATGCTGTGGGCTTTGGGCTGGATCGGATAGGTGTCCGGATCCTCCACGATGCCGATCAGCTCCACGTTCTTGGCTTGGATCTCGAAGGACTGCCCCTTGCCTTGAGAGCGCACGAGGGTGCCGGTGCATCGCAAAGATGCGCCGCTGGTGATGCGCAACACGTCAGCTTCGTAATTCGAAAGGCTATTTTGGACTACCAGTTGAATAGGGTGGAAACAGGAGCCATCATGCAAGTGCACGAAGGAAAGCCCCGCTTTGGAATCACGCCGGGTGCGGGCCCAGCCCTGCACGGTGACTTCCGTACCCTCTGCCACTTCGCCGCTGAGGGCGCGCTTGACCGAAACCGTCTCTGTCATGGGGTCCTCGTATACGTCAATTCTCAGTCCAATGCCCGCGGGCGCGCTTCGTGCAGGCGCGTCACGACGCGCACGTCTTGCGGTACCAGCTTTTTTCCGACCTCAATGTCCGCAGGCAGGCCCCGGGTGATCTCTTGCAGCCGATAGCTTGCGGCCTTGAGTTGCTCGGCCAGAGTTTCCACGCCGTCGTTCGGGTCGAGCTCGCCGCAGGTGAAGATGTCCACGGCGACGTAGCCTTGCTCCGGCCAGCTATGCAGCGAGATGTGGCTCTCCGCGATGACCAACGTGCCGCTGACCCCCTGGGGCGCGAAGTGATGGAACGCTTCGCCGACCACCGTGGCACGCACGACTTTGGCCGTCGCGTGCAGCACTCGGCGCATGGCTTCGACGTCGTCGATGACGCTAAGATCGCAATCGTAGAACTCTGCGATGAGATGGCGACCGAGGGTCTTCACAGGCATGGCTCCGGGAGCAGGGGGCGGCGACCATAGCGCGAGGCCCGGCGGCACGCGAGAGTTGCGCGCGTCGAAGACGCAGTCCGCTTCACCGCGAAAAAAGGCATCCCCGCGCCGGAGATTTTCGCGCACTTCCCTCGGCAGCTGAGTATGGTCCGCGTCATGCAGCCAGGCGCCTTTCGCACCGTGCCCCGCACGGGAGTCATCTACGTGATGTCCGAAGCCTCTCGCCTCGGCTACCGGCAGGACGACCCTGCTTGGAGCAATCTGGGCCAGGGCATGCCCGAAGCGGGGGAACTTCCTGGAGCGCCGCCGCGCGTACGCCAAGTGCAGATCACCGACGCCGATCAAGAATATGCGCCCGTCGCGGGGATCTGGGAGCTGCGCGAAGCGGTGGCGAGCATGTACAACGACCTGTTTCGGCGCGGTCGCGGTTCCAAGTACAGCGCGGAAAACGTGGCCATCGCTGGCGGCGGCCGCGTGTCCATCATGCGTGCCTGCGCTGCCATTGGCACCGTGAACTTGGGCCACTTCTTGCCTGACTACACCGCGTACGAAGAGCTGCTCGATGTCTTCCGGCGTTTCATTCCGATCCCGGTGTTGCTCGATCCGGAGCGGGGCTACAGCTTCACCATCGACGAGCTGCGCAGAGAGATCCTTGGACGCGGGCTCGGCGCGGTGCTGCTGTCCAATCCCTGTAACCCCACCGGCAAGCTCATCGCCGGCACAGAGCTTGAGCAGTGGGTGGCGGCTGCGCGGGAGCTGGACTGCACGCTACTCACTGACGAGTTTTACTCTCACTACATATGGAGCCAGCAGCCGAGCATTGTCAGTGCGGCCGAATATGTCGAGGACGTCGATCGCGATCCTGTCGTGGTTTTCGACGGCCTGACGAAGAACTGGCGCTACCCCGGCTGGCGCACCACGTGGATCGTCGCGCCCAAGCAGGTGATTGAAGCCGCCGCGAGTGCCGGGTCTTTCTTGGACGGTGGCGGATCGCGTCCGTTGCAGCGTGCTGCGGTTGAGATCGTCACGGCCGAACATGCGCGGAGCGAGGGCGCGGCCATTCATGCCGCGTTTGGTGCCAAGCGGGACCGGCTGATTGCCGGTCTGCGCGATATCGGCGTGCGCTTCGACGTCGAACCCGAAGGCACCTTCTACGCCTGGGGCGACGTGTCTGGGTTGCCGGACTCTCTCCGAAACTGCGACGACTTCTTCCGTATGGCCCTCGAAGAGAAAGTGATCACCGTGCCCGGCAAGTTCTTCGATGTGGATCCGGGCCAGCGGCGCTTGGGACGCGCGTCGCGGTTCAAACACCACGTGCGGTTTTCCTTTGGGCCGGCCATGGCCAGCCTGGAGCAGGCCATCGCGCGGCTAAAAGCCCGAGTCAGCGCCGCTAGCTGACCCCAAGAAGAAATGTGGCTCGCCGCGAGGGAGCGACCTTGGGGCTCTTGGCGTATGATGCCGAGATGCGTCTTCAAGCCTCTTTCCTCGCCAGCACGGTCGTGCTCTTGGTTTCACAAGCGCAGGGCGACACGCAAGTGTCGGCCCAACGGACGAGCGCCGCCAAGAACGATCTATTGCGTAGTGGCTGCAAGCTGGCGTCCGGTCGGTTCGATTGCACGACCCTAGCGGGAGGACGCAAGGCCCGTGCGTAGGCGCGCCCCCAAGTGCACACCGCGCCACGGAGCCAAGGCTAGAACCCATTGCGAGAGGCGTAGTCCGTCGACTCCGGAAATCGCGTAGGCTGGCGAAATGGCGGCGACTGCGACCATGCGCCACTTCGCGATTGCGCTCTCGGATGTGGACCGTGGCGTTTACGAAACCCTCGATTTGCGCGTGGCACAGCACCCATCAGAGACCATGTCGCGTCTGCTTGCACGCACGCTGGCATATTGCCTTTCCTACGAAGACGGCATCGCGTTCAGCAAAGGCGGACTTTCGTCCAGCGACGAGGCGCCGATTTCCGTCCGGGACGCGACGGGCTTGCTCCGCGTCCTGATTGAAGTGGGCGCCCCATCGGCGGAGCGGATGCACAAGGCTTCCAAGGCCGCCAAGCTGGTCATCTACACGCACGACCTCGCGCAACTCCGGCGGCAGACCGAAGGCCAGACGATCCACAACGCCGACGCAATCGAGGTCTGGTCGATCGAGCCCGCGTTCCTCGAGGCACTCGCTGGCAGTATCGATCGGCGTGCGAAGTTTGAGCTGACGCGAACGGAGAGCGCGCTCTACGTGACGACGAGTGGCGGGGCCACGCTGGAGTCGACGCTGGAACGCGTGACGCTCGCCCAGTAGACGCTCAGAGCCGCCATTTGCGCGCCCCTGCAGACATCGAGGAGCAGCGAGAACCCGCTGTGACGCGCTTTCGGCTAGCGGGTTGCCAGCGTTTCCCTGCGGGGCGGAGCGTCACCCGGGGCAGTTGCTTGGCGTACCGATCTCGCCCTCGAGCGCGGGCTGGATGTTGGGATCTGCGCAGCTGATCGCGAATTCGTGGTCCGTAAACTTCGCTTCTTCCAAGCAGATGTACTTCTTCACCGTCTCGCCCTTCTGAAGCGCAGTGAAATCTGCTTCCGTCAGCGTGATGTCGTGGTCGTGGGTGGTGCCGGTGGTGGTGTACTTCTTGGTCACGCCGGCCACGATGTCCGACAGCGGGATGGTAAGATCGTGTGGATCGGAGCTGTAGTTGGAGCCCTTCACCAGCAGCATGGCTCCACACGCGCCGGCAGCGCCGCCTGCGCCGCCTGCGCCGCCTGCGCCGCCTGCGCCGCCTGTTCCAGCGCCGCCTGTTCCAGTGGAGCCGCCCGTGCCAGTGGTTGCGCCCGTTCCGCCGCTGTCACCGCCGTCGTCGCCGCAAGCGAGCGTTGCCAGGCCGGCGCCGCAGCCAAGGAGAACTAGCCTTCGGGTCACGTGTCTCTGGGTCATCGGTAGGTAATCCTCGGTGCACGCTCTGAGCGGGCCGGGCTCCGGGCCCGGCCCGCCGAGTTCACCCTCTTAGCACATCCTAGATGCAGTGTCGGCGCCCGCTATCTGACGCCCGGGTCGAGAGTCGCGTAGCCGCGACGGGCGGCGTCGCGACCCACACCCGATATCAGGCGTGCACGCTGCCGGCATGCGGCGGCGAACGTCGGTGTTCGCTTTGGGTGAACTCGTCGCCTCGTGTGCGCAGCAACGGCTTGATGGGTCGGAAGCCGTCGGTCAGCGGAAGCTCCGTCGAGAAGCGATAGACCTCCGGTATGGCGTGGGGCGGCAGGTGTTCGGCAAGATGACGCACCAGCGCGTCGACCGAGAGCGCAGCGCCTTCGAAGACGATGCTGGCGACGACTTGCGCAGCGTCGGCTGGGCCGGTCACCGCATAGACGGCAGCCTGCGCGACCTCCGGCAGCAAATACAGCGCGTCCTCGACGGCGCGCGGGTAGACGGGGCCCGCGCTACAGTGGATCACTTCGCTGGCGCGCTCGACGAACCAGAAGTCGCCGTCGCTGTCTTGGCGCAGCAGATCCCCCGTGACGAACCAAGCGTCGCCGGGCGTGAGTACGCCAGACAGGATCCGTTCGCGACTCGGAGTGACACGGCTCTGCTGCACACGGGCGAGCAATAGGCCAGGACGTCCGGCACTCGCTCGCAGCGCAGCCCCGGTTGCGGAGCGGGCGAAGTCTTCACGCTCGAAGTCCCACTGCAAAAGCAAGGGTTCGGAGCTGCCCGGTAGTGGACGCCCCAGTGCGCCGATCTTCTTGCCCGAGGCATTCGCGAGCACCAGTGGGCACTCGGTGGATGCGTACATCTCGAGTACGCCGATGCCAAAACGATCCCGCACGCGCTCTTGGTGGGCGCGACGCATCGCGCTGCCCGCCATCAGGCGCAGGGGCGCACGGCGTTCGTCGTCACTGGGTGGGGCGGACAGCAGCTCGCGCACCATCTCCCCGGCGTAGAAGGTGACGGTTGCGCCGTAGCTGCGGACCTCCCGCCAGAAGGTCGTGGGATCGAAGTGCGATGCAAGCGCCAGGCGTGTGCCCGAAACCAGCGCGGCGCCAACGGATACAAGCAGCCCAGAGGGGTGGTGCAGCGGCAGGCAGCAATACACCGTGTCGTGCTTGGTGAGGGTAGCGGCGGCGGCGGCGCCCCAAGCGGAAATTGCCCAGCGCCGATTGGTGATGCGTGCCGCGCGGGGTGGCAGGCCGTGGCCTGCCGTCATGAAGACCAGAGCTGCGTCTTCGGCGCGCCCTCCGTCGAGGCTGATATTGCTTGGAAACTCGACGGATTCCGGGTTGATGCTCTCCAAGTCCCGTACGCCTTGGGGCAGCGTGCGGTTCGGGCCGCCACCTCCGAGCACCCAAGTCTCGATGGCGCTGCTCTGCGCCACGTGCGGCGCTGTTTCCGGGTCAGCGATGATGCGCGCGACTTCCGCGCTGGCGATGGCCGCACGCAGATCCCCTACGGCAAGCTCCGGACTGCATAAGGCTGCGACGGCACCCAGCCGATTGAGCGCCGTGACTGCAGACAGGAAGCTAGGTCGCGGGCGCATCACAACGGCGACGCGCTGGCCAGGGCGCACCCCGGCTTCGTACAGGCCGCGCACCACGGCGTCCACGCGACGGTTGGCATCCGCATAGGAAAAGGCGCGCCCCTTCCAGAGAAAGAAGGTCTGGTCGCCGATGCGTTCTGCCTGGCGTCGTAGGCTGCGTGAAAAACTGACGCGCGCTCCATCCTCCAAGCGCTGCAACCGCATCAGTCGGGGCAACTGGTAGCGCAGTGCGTCGGCAGAGTGCGCGATATCCTCGAACCCGTCACCGAGTTTGTTCCAGAGTTGCTCAGCCGTGCCGCGCAAAGCGTCAGTGAAGAGCTCGACTTCGAGGGGCTCATCGAAAGCTGCGTCTTCGACTTCGATCTCTTCGGGTTCGCTGACGCCAGTCGTGGACGCTTCGGGAATGCTGAGCAGCCGCGGCCGACCTCCGGCACCCTCGCGCCACTTGAGCCATTCCACGACGGTGGGCCAGGATTCTCGCAACGACGTCGAGCCGACCACCAAGCCGAAGTGGCCGGCTGGGACTGCCGCCTCGAAGACTTCCGCGTCTTGCACAGCATATTTGATGGCCCGAACTGCGGCGGGTCGGGCGATTTCGTCGCGGGTGCCTACAAAACACAGTACGGGGCAGCGTATATCCGACAGCGCAACGGTGCGGCCGTCGACGACGAATCCGCCGCTCATCATGCGGTTGTGCACGATGAACTCGTCGATGAACTTGAGCAGGGCCGGGCCGGGCCACGCGACGAAGCCCTCACCGTTGAGGAAGCGGCGACGGGTCTCGCGTTTGGCCAGCGCGTTTCGGTCGTGCAGCTTGGTGACAAAGTCCACCATCTGCTCGAGTTCCTTTTTTGGCGAGAGCAACTTGAAGGCAGTGCTGGTCAGGAATCCGGGTAGTCCCTCGATGCGGCGCAGCGGCGGTTCGACCACGACGCGCAGCCCTCGGATCAAACGCGCGGTGACGTCCGTACTCACCCGGGGCAGTGTTCGATGTATGTCCACGGGGCTGCCAAATGTGACAATCGACGCCAAACCTTCTGAGCCCAAGTACGCGCCGGCCTGATACGCAAACATTCCGCCCTGGGAGTATCCCGCCAAATGCACGGAGCGACCGGTGCTATCGCGCACTCGACGTACGGCGTCGATGACCGCGCGCACGTGGTCATCCAGAGTGCGGGTCATGCCATGCTCCAGGTGCTCTGGCGCGCCAAAGTCCACCACCCACGCATCGATGCCCTGCTTCAGTAGGAAGTCGACAGCAGAGAGGTCCGGCGCCAAATCGTAAATCTCCGCGGTGAGCATCAAGGGCGGGATCAGAAGCAGCGCTGGTCGGTCTTGGTCTGAGGTAAGCGGGGGCCTATATCGGCGAAGTTGGTAGGAGGCTTCGCGATGCACCACGTCGTATTCCACCGCTTCGCGTTCGGTCAGACGCCCTAGCCGCATCAACTCCAAGGTGTTCTGCACGCTTTGGTTGAGCCGCCGGCCCCAGCGCGAACGCTTGCGCCGATTCTTCTTTTTGGGACGCGCTGCCTCGTTCATCGACTGATGAATACGGAAAGTTCGCGTGGGCGGCCAGCGGCCAGCCAAATGCCGCCGAACTCGCTGGATATTCCTGTGAAACGTGCGCAGACCGGGGCCGGAGCGTGCGGCCGCCTCGCCCTGGCGTCCCGCTTTCGGCCCTTCCGGCGGGCGACTGGGCTTGCCTTCCATCGTCGGCGGCTCAACTAGTTCCCGCTCCTTGGTTCGACGGCTTTTCAGTAGTTGCCTCACGGCAACGGTTTTCAGCAGTGTCCCCGCTCAGGTTGCGGCGGATACCGGCGCGCCGGCCGTGATGGAGGTGGAACGGCAGGCTCAAGCACTCGTCGCGGACACGGAGCGCATCATTGAATCCGAGGAGCTTACGGGTTGGTTCACGGATACCGAAGCCTATCGCTCCGTGCGGCCAACGTTGTTGGAATCCGTGTGTCGCGCGCTTCCGGAAGCACGGGAGCGCGCCTCGGAGTTGTTGCGTGAGCGGGCGCGTGGCCACGGCGACCCTCGGCAGCTATTTGCGCTGTATGGCGACGTAACCTCCGAGGTGCGTGCCGCGCGTGCCGCCGCTCGGGAGCGTGATGCGTTTGCCCAAGTGCTCCGAGACGTGGGTGATTGCCCATTTTGGGTTGCGCCGTCGCCGGAGTTTCGCGGAAGACAGACAGATTCAGGCAAGGTGAGCCTGAGTCTGGAGACGGGGGGCCTACTTCAGATACGCCGCACCGAAGGCAGTTGGACTTTCGGGGGCGGCGGCTACGGACGCATTCTGGGTGGCTACGGATTTTCCCCCAACTTCACACTGCTGCTGGGGCCCGAATTCGGTGGAGGCGCCATGTTGCGTCCCAACACCCAGCCCACGGAACTGGTTATCAACTACTTCCCGGCGGTTCCGCTGGTGTTGCGCTTCCACAACGTCGCTTGGCACTACGACCTGGAGCTTGCTCCGGTGGCGCTATTCCAGGCCGACGATGGCGCCTTGAGCTACGGCGGGCGCGTTGGCGGCACGATTGGCGTCAAAGCGTTGCGCACTCGAGGCTTCATCCCCTGGGCGGGGTTAGCCGTTGCCTACGAGCACTACTTGCCGAGCGGTGGACGCGAGCGCGCACACTTCATGCGCGGCGGTCTGCGCGTCGGTTTCATGTGGGCGCCCTAGCCCCGGGATTTCTTCGGACGCGGAACGCCATCGCGTCGCGCTAGCGCGGTTCGAGTACGTGTCGTTTCGGTACGGCGCATTTGAAGGTTCCGGAGAAGATCTTCGTGTCTCCGACGGAAACCTCCACTGCGATGCTGGCGCGCCTTTCGTCCCGCTCTTCTGCGCGGGCCGTTGCGTAGAGTTCGTCTCCGACGCGGCAGGGGGCTAGAAACTTCACTTCGGCACCCGCAAGCACCACCAACGGGTGGTTGACTGCAAGCATTGCCGCGTAGTCCGCCAGTCCGAACACGAAGCCCCCGTGCACCAGGCCGTGGTCGTCCGCCGCCATGGCAGCCGTTGTGGTCATCTTGACCTGGGCCGTGCCGTCTCCCAACTCGACCGGCTTGCCGCAGAGTGATGCATCGATTCCCAGATGCGTGTTTGCTTCCATGCTGCGCATTGTCGCGGCATCCCTCGGCTTTGCAATGACAATCGAAAAGCTCGCCTGCGATACGGTCCGTGCCGGAGGTATGCTGCCTGGCATGGCTCCAGTTGACCGCGACGCTTTCCTGCTCGACCCAGATGTGGTGTTCCTGAATCACGGATCCTTCGGTGCGTGCCCCAAGGCCGTGCTGGAGCAACAGCGGGAGTTGCAGGCTCGCATGGAGCGCGAGCCCGTGCATTTTTATATGCGGGTGCTGCCCGAGTTGCTGGATACCGCGCGCCTACGACTTTCGGAACTGCTGCGAGCGGAGCCAGCGGACCTTGTGTTCGTGCGCAACGCCACCAGTGCCGTGAACGCGGTATTGAGTAGCTTGAAGCTCGCGCCGGGTGACGAGGTTGTCACCACCAATCACGCGTACCGTGCGTGCCACAACGCCCTCGCGCACTTTGCGGCTCGCAGCGGCGCACGGGTAGTCGTAGCGAACGTTCCGTTTCCGATCCGATCGGCGCAGGACGTTGTCCGCAGCGTGGAGAGCGCTCTGTCCGATAGGAGCCGAGTATTGCTCTTGGACCACATAACGAGTCCGACGGCATTGGTCTTTCCGGTTCGGGAGATTGTGGCCTTGGCGGAGGCGCGGGGCGTTGTCACGCTGGTGGATGGTGCGCATGCGCCGGGCATGGTGCCTCTGGACCTTGGAAGCCTGGGCGCGAGCTACTACACCGGTAACTTGCATAAGTGGATCTGCGCGCCCAAGGGCGCGGCATTCTTGTACGCACGTCGGGACCGCCAGGAAGGACTGCATCCGGCCGTGATCAGCCACGGGATCTCGTCGTCGCGCCCACGCTCGCGCTACTGGGAGGAGTTCGACTGGTGCGGCACCGATGACTTCTCACCCGCGCTGTGTGTGCCGTACGCGCTGGACTTCTTGGAAGCCCGTCCCGGCGGACTGGCAGAAGTCATGCGCGAGAATCACCGCTTGGCCCTGACAGGGCGCGACATACTGCTGCAGACGCTGTCCCAGGAGCCCGCCGCCCCCGACGAGATGCTCGGGTCCATGGCCACGGTCCAGCTGCCGCTGCGTGGCCCGGCGCTGGGTTCGGCGTTCGACGTCGACCCTATGCAGACGCAGCTGTTCGAGCAGCATCGAGTGGAAGTGCCGATATTCTCTTTTCCCGAGCCCGGAGCCCGCTGTCTGCGGATCTCGGCGCAGATCTACAACCGCGAAGCTGAGTATCACGCGCTGGCGTCAGCGCTCTCGGCGCTTTTGGCGGAGAGCCCTTGATCGCGGGCCGCCTGGCACGCTATCCGGCGAAGATGCTGCGCCTCTCTGCATCGAGTTTGTGTCTTCTGGCGCTGTCCTGCGCCGGGGGTCAGCCGGTTTTTCAAGCTCCGATTCAAGACGAGTCTGCCGCGGCACAAGTGCCGGCTCCTGCCGCAGCGGCGCCAACGAACTTGCCCAAAGGCGTATGGGGCGACGCTCCTTCCGCATGTTCCAGCCAGGTGGCACAAGCGCGAGTTCGCGGAGCTGGCTGCAAAGACGCTCGGCAGTCTTTGGCGCGTGCTCTCCGCAATACCGGAGCGGCGGCGGATGCCGAACTCGCCGCTCTCGAATCTTGCGCGGAGTTCCCTGCGGGCGCGATCCGCGCGCTCCGCGCTGAGCGCCTCACGCCAGAGTGTCGCGATTTGCTAATCGTGCACTACGCGGTGCCGGAAGGCGCGCGCAGCGATGTGCGGGACGCCTTGTTCGGGCTCGGTATCTCCGGCCAGCTACGTCGGCTGGTGAAGGACCCGCCGACGCTCTCCCCTCCCCACGACAAGGTGCGCGTACAGGCCTTTGTCCAAGGTGAGTTGGCACGCTGGATCCAAACCCAGGCCCAGGGCGTCTTCGATCTGTCAAGGCGCGGCTCCGCGCTTTCTGGTTACGCCAAGGGCATCGTGGCGATCGAGGCGGGCATGGCGGACATGCGCTTCGTGGAAGCGGCGCGTTCTGCGCCCGTCCCGCAGGAGCTCCGCGGAGACGAGGAGCTCACTGAGGCGTACTACGCGACCCTGGACGAAGCCCTTGAGCCCCGCAAGACGCGGGGGAGGGACGCCGCGCTTGTCGGGTTGAAGCAGCTTGCGCAGATCGGCGTGCTCCGGGACGAACGCGTGCTGCTGGCGCGCAGGTTGCTCTCGAAGCTGTACTCCGGCAGGCGCATCGACGCCTTGGATGGATTGCTCTTGCCACCCGGAGACGACGACCAGGAGGGCGAGCAGGAAGTCGACGAAGCCATCGCGGAGAAACTGCCCAGCTTCTACCTGCCGCTGCTGGTGCCGCAGCTGAAAGTCACCGACGTCGCCGTTCTGGCGGCGCTTCGCGACCGTTCGCTGCCGCCCTTCGTGCGGCTGCAGCTGGACAAACAGCCTGCGGATGCCGCAGTCCAACACATCTACGCGCTTCAGCTGTTTGAGCTCGCGCGCATCTACTGGCGCGCGGAGGACTTCGCCCTGGCAGCGAAGGTCGCAAGTGCGCTGAAAGGTCCCCGCGCTGAACTGATCGCGGCGCTCTCCACGATCCTCCAAAACGGCCCGCAAGACGCGGCTGCCATGATGCTCCAGGGGCCGCTGCCGCCCAAAGGGATCACCCTCGTAGCGCCCCTCGACGAAGTCGCGAAAAGCAGCCCGTCCCTCGCCGGCTACGCCGCATTCGACGCCGCGTTGCTCCTTGAGACCGCGCCACCGCCCACCGCGAGCGCCGCATACTTCCGCGACATTGCGGCGCGCTATGCCCAAGCCGAAAAGAAGCTGCCCCCGGATCTGCGACCCCTGGCCAAGGCGCGCCGTGAAACCGCCGAAGCGACCGCTCGCGCGGTGAAGTGATGGCGATCTTCGTGCATCGTTTCTGGCAAGCTCTGCTTCTCGCGTGTTCGGTGGTGGGTGCCGCGGGTTGTGAACGCGGGCAACGTCCAACCGTTTCCGATTCGGTGAACGAACGACCGGAAACGCCGCCACCGGTGCCGGTGCCCAGGGCAAGCGCGGCAACACTGAAGGCTGACGTCGGGAGCGACGCAAGCGCAGCTTCAGTCGAGAAAACGGCGCCCAAGTGGCCACCGACCTTGCCGCCCCGAGTGGACACCGACTGGTGCATTGCGAGCGTAGACGTGCTCGACGAGGAAACCTGCGTGGTGCTGCCCGAGCGCCCATCGGACCAACTCCTGATCTATCTGCATGGCATCGTGCCGCCGAGCAAGGAAAGCATACAGAAGACCAACTTCGAGACGGTGGTTGCCAACGCTGCCAAGCGCGCCAATGTGGTTGCGCTGATCCCGCGCGGCGAAAAAGGCTTCGCCCCGAAAGGGCACTCGGGCTGGTGGGGCTGGCCCACTTCCAAAGCTTCCTTCGCCGCGAAGGGAGCGCCCTTCGTGGACAAGCTCAAGGAGAAGCAGCGCAAGCTGGCCGAGGTGATCGGTCGTGAGTTTCGCAGCGTGTATGTCGCGGGTTCCTCATCCGGGGCGTACTTCGTCGTGGCGTTGGCGCTGCATGGCGCGTTTGAAGCCGACGGATTCGGCGCCATGTCGGGAGGCGTGTTCTTCGAGACGGCGGAACTTGGTGGGCTCGCGCCGAAGGCGTTCTATGTTGGCTTTGGGAACCACGACTCGGTGGCGGGTGGAGCGCGTGCTCTTGGCAAACGCCTGGAAGCCTCGGGTTGGCCCACGCTGGTTCGTGGGCACGCCACGGGGCACGGCGCCCGGGAGGTTTATCTGGACGAAGCCTTTGCGTTTTGGTTCAAGGGTCCAGCTCGGGATAGTGGCGGAAAATCCCGTTCTGATTGAAGGCGATGCGTCGCTCCGACGCCAGATACGCCCCAACGCGATCTTGCTCCGACACGCGTTCCGCCAGTGCCATCAGTTTCGGAACCTCATGGCTCAGCCGGTCTAGGGCGTTGGGAAACGCGTGGCGCAGTCCCGCGATCACCTGAAACATCGACAGGTCCACGTAGGTCATCTGTGCGCTCAAGATCCAACGTTGATTGGAGGCGGTGTTGGTGTCCACGCAGCGCTCGAAGTACCGCAGGTACTTAGGCATGCGGTCATTCACGAATGCTTGCGACCTGCGCAACGCCGTGTCGGCCTGGTCTTCGTAGTGTTGCATGGGTGATATGGGGTGGTGCGTGTCATGTACTTCGCTCACTAGATCCGCAAGGGTCAGTTGGCACGCCAGTGCAGTCGTTCGAGCCGAGTCATCCGAAGCCACGAGACCCAGTGCCGGAGCAATTGCGTGCAAGATCGCCGACGTCTGCGACAGCGTGCTGCCGTTGAAGGTCAAGATGGGTGGCGCGAACGGTACGACGTGGTCGCCTCCGTCCTGCAGCATGCTGATGAGGGCCGCCACTCCACCGCCTTCGCTGGACGGCGAGCGGGCCACGTCCGTATACGCTTGCGCCCCAGCCTCCAATGCCAGGCGCACGAACTCCCCGCGGCCCGGAATGGTCGGCCAGTAGTACAGCTTGAATTCCCCTGAGGCAGACATGCTCTGATCTGTAGGCCAGGGCTTCGGGGCTGCAAAGGCCTCAAGGGGATCGGAAATCAGCCGATCACAGGATCACAAGCATGCCGTCCCTTTGGCCTAGTATTGCTCCGCGAAGCGTGCCGTTGACCCTGATGCCGCCTCCGGGCCGCGCCAGTCATTCGGCGATGATTCTCGTGTCCGTGGCCTGGGTCCTGCTCGGCCTGGTCTTCTTCATGCGTAGCGAACTCGCGGACGAGTTCGTCCGCAGCGAGGCCTGGCGAGGCCTAGCGCGCCGGGCGCTGCTGGGGGTCGCTGGCCTATTGGCCCTCAGCAGTTTCGTGCCTGCGGTCAGCGGATTTGGCCGCGCGCGCTGGCGCTCTGGAGTGGCGATCTTGCTGGCTATCGGCTGGTGCGCCGTGGTCGGAATGCGCCTGCTCCAGAGTTGAGTTCGGGCCGGTAGCGCAAGTTCGCGCCCGACGTTCGGGACTTTGCCCTTTATGCCGCAGGCAATGTCTGGCGAGGTACGTCTCGGGGAAGGAACAAAGCACGACCATGGATCCATTCGCGCCGATCAACGGAATCTCGCTGGAGAAGTACGCCGACCTGGGCGCTGCCCTAGATGGCAAGGACAAGGACAAGAAAGCCACTGCTGAGATTCTAGCGGCGGAGGGTGTGTCCGAAGCCGACTACGAAGCGGCCAAGACCGGCTGGACTGCCCGCATGCAGGACATGTCCTTGATGGGCAAAGTGGCTACGGCGTTCATGCCTCTGTACCAAGCGGCGCTTGCCAAGCGAAAGGGCGGCGCTGCTCGCGTGAGTTACGAGGACTTCGTGCACGTGAGTGCGTTGATCAAGATCTACGGCTACGAAGCCGCCGTGCAGACGGCCGGGGTTTCCAGCAGCGAGTGGGCTGAGGCAGCCGGCGCATGGACCGCGGACATGAGCGCCAATATGATGCAGTACGCCGGGCATAGCGGAAACGTCGTGGCGGAAGAGGGGCGCATCCGCGGAGGCGCACCGCCACGGCAGGTTGCCATCACGCGGGATTCGAGTGCGGCAGCCATGGCACAACCCAACGCTGCTGCGGTGCAGGCGCAGGCCAGCATGGATCCCGTTGCCGCGGCGATGCAGAACCCGGCCATGATCCAGGCGCAGCAAGCTCAAGCGGCGATCATGCAAAACCCCATCGGCTTCGGCTTCGGGCAGGCCGCTGCCTTCGTGACCGGTGGGATTGTCGCTGGTTCGAAAGTGGGCGTGAAATGGTCCGACGGCAACCAGTACCCCGGAAGCGTGATGCAGGCGGCTCCGGGCCAGTACCTGGTGCAGTTCGAAAACGGCTCCCAACAGTGGATCCCCGAAGGATCTGTCGTAAAGCTCTAGCTCGATGAACTGCGAACACTGCGGGGCCAATCTGTCGCTAGACGACATGACGCGGCCGAACTGCCCGTATTGTCAGAACGTCTTGAAGCACCATGCTCGGGCAGCTGAACACGCAGTGCTCGTCAACAAGATGATGGACGATCGCATCCGCGGGATGTATCCGGGCATCGACCCAAAGAACGTTCCGCAAATCGGCTATCAGTTCGGTGCGCCCATGGACCCGTCTTTCGGGCGTTTCCAGGCGGCACAGACCCAAAAGGCAATGCAGGGCGCCGCCAAGACGGCAGCATGGATCACCATCTTGGCATTCATCGTGCCGGTGCTGCTCGTGATTGCCATGGGTGTGGGCGTGGCATTGTGGCTATTCGTGGCCGTGTAGTCGCACTGACGTCGCTGCTAGCGCTGCTGGTGTCCGGCTGTGGGGATGGCGAGGAGCGACCCTTCGTGCCCGTGGCGGTTCATTCTGCCGTCGGAGAGGTGCTCACCCATCGCTACGACAACGCGCGCACGGGTTCGTTTGCGGGCGAGACGCTGCTCAACCAAAAGAGCGTCAAGCGGTTGCGTCTATCGCGGAAGCTTCCCGTAGACGGCGAGCTGTACGCCCAGCCTCTGGTCGTGCAGAGCGCGGCACGCACCTTGGTCATCGTCGCGACGATGCAAAACTCGGTTTTCGCCTTCGACCCGGCGAACGGTGAAACGGTCTGGCGTCTTGGCGCGGATCGGGAGCTGGGGACCCCCGCATTCTCCAAGCGGAACATCGGTGGCGCCCATGGGATCCTTTCGACCCCGGCGATCGACGCAACAACGCGCAGGCTATAC
Source organism: uncultured Polyangiaceae bacterium (assembly GCA_965369205.1). Classification (GTDB taxonomy): domain Bacteria; phylum Myxococcota_A; class Polyangia; order Polyangiales; family Polyangiaceae; genus JACKEA01. Next base: position 15,710 of record CBDUPW010000025.1, read on the forward strand.
GTCGTGTCCCGGGACTGCGCCCCAGCATTTCCCCCGGAAGCTCCCAGCTGTGTGTTCCGGTTGACTGCGGTCGACGTGGACACCGGTCTGGTCGACAAGCAGGTGACGATTCAAGGCGCTGTGGATAGCCCCAGCGCAGGTCCAAGTGTGGCGTTCGATCCGAACCTGCACTGGAATCGGCCAGCTCTCCTACTCAGCCAAGGCAGGCTCTTCGTGGCCTTCGGCTCAGGTCCCAGCGGAGATCTGCACGAAGAAGACTTTGTCTATCACGGCTGGGTCTTCCGATTTGACGCTACAGAACTGGACCGTGCTCCAGATGTGTTCTGCACTACACCGGCCGGGCGCGGAGGCGCCGTTTGGCAAGGGGGTTCGGGGCCTGCAGCGGACGAAAGCGCTATCTACTTGGTAGGTGCCAACGGGATCCTCTCGAACACCACGCATCCGCCGGGGGATTTTCCGGCGGCGCCGACGGGCCAGGAAGACAGCGTGTTCAAGCTGTCGATTTCAGGTCCCTGGCCACAGCCGGGAGAGCCGGTCACGCAGTACGCAGACACGCGGCCCTATTTGGCCGACGGCAATGTGTTCCAATACATGGAGAGCGGGGACGTCGGCTTTGGTTCATCGGGGCCCATGCTCATCCCGGGTACGGATCGACTGCTTGTCGGTTCCAAGCCAGCACTGGTGTACCTGCTCGAGACCGGCGCGCTGTCCACGGTTCAGACGCCGCTGAGCCCCTTTTCCCAACTGCCCCTAAAACCCCAGCATGATTTCTATCTCCACGGTTGGTGGGACATTCCCCCTATCTATGGAGCGTTCGTTTTCCATCGCCCGAGGGACAGCGCCGGGGACCCCGCGCTTCACGGCCTCGCCTTTGCGTGGCCGTCGAAGGATAAGCTGATGTCCTTCCGCTACGACTTCGTTTCAGGGAAGCTCGCCGTAGATCGCGTTGCGGGGGCTGAGGCGCTAGAGGGTGGTGGCAACCTCGTCCTTTCGTCGGACGCTGGCCATTCTGACAGTGCAGTGCTCTGGGCGCTCAGTCGAGCGCCAGGAAAACCCCAGCCCGCCGGTAGGTTGTGGGCCTTCGATCCCGCGACTCTTGAGTTGCTCGCGTCTGCGGACGTTCCAGCCTGGAGCAAGTTCACGCCCCCCACGGTGGTGGGCGGTCGGGTCTACGTTCCAAGCACAAGCAACCAGCCTGGGACGACGCAGCAACTCTTGGTATTCGGGCTGGAGCAGTGAGCGTCAACGCGGCGCCATGCTGGGAATATCGGCGCGCACGTCCGCCTCGTCGCCAAAGATGACACCGAGGGCACGTGCCGTCTGCACCAACGGATGGTCCGGCGTAACGAGCTTGGGTGCCGCGACTGCTTCGGCGATGGGCACCGCTACGATTTGATCCCCTCGCAGCGCGACCATCTTGCCGAAATCTCCGCGCGCGATCAGGTGCACAGCCTGTTCGCCGTAGCGGCTGCCCAGAATGCGGTCGAAGGAAGTCGGGCTGCCGCCCCGCTGCAGATGTCCGAGTACGGTGTAACGCAGTTCGAGTTTGATCAGATCGTGCAGCCCTTCCGCAACCCGCGCCGCCGCCCCGAACAAGCGCGCCATGGCGCCAATGTCCCGCTTTTCGAGAATGCTCTCAGTGCCGGCGACGGGGCGCGCACCCTCGGCGACCACGACGATGCTGTAGGGGCGCCCCGTTACGCGGCGGCGGCGGATCTGCGCCGCAACGGGTTCCAAGTTGTAGGGGATCTCCGGCAGCAGGATAGAGTGCGCGCCGCCCGCGAGCCCGGCATGCAATGCGATCCAGCCGGCGTTGCGCCCCATGACTTCGACCAGCATGACGCGGTCGTGGCTCTCCGCGGTATCGCGCAGGCGATCAATGGCGTCCGTTGCAATATTGACGGCTGTGTCGAATCCGAAGGTAGCGTCCGTCGAACCCAGGTCGTTGTCGATCGTCTTCGGGACGCCGATGATGTTTGGCATCCCGCGTTCGATTGCTTTGGCGGCGATCCCCATGGACCCGTCGCCGCCCACGCTGACCAGCGCGTCGAGATTGAGCTTCTTAAAGTTCTCCAGCACACGTTCGAACACGTCGGTTTCCTGCAACACTCCATCCTTCTCCGCCGCGAAGCGAAAGGGATCGGAGCGATTCGAAGTGCCGATGCAGGTGCCTCCCCGTGAGATCAGGTCTTCTACGCTGTCTTCGGTTAGCCAAGTATTGCCCTGAGGAGAGCGGTAGTTCAGGTCGATCAGTCCGTTGAAAGCGTCTTCAATGCCCAGGATTTTCCAGCCGTAAACGCGCGTGGCGGTGCGCACGACTGCCCGGATGACCGAATTGAGCCCGGGGCAGTCGCCGCCGCCCGTCATGATACCGATGCGCTCGATCTTCATCGGGCCAGCCTAGCCCATGAATCCCTGCGAATCGATGGGGCATGCGCTGCTCGTGGCGCGGGTTTGAATCAGTCCCGCAAATAGTGGCAGGTGTACCCGTTGGGGTTCTTCTGCAGGTATTTCTGGTGGTAGCCCTCCGCCGGCGTGAAGGCGGAGGCCGATACGATTTGCGTTACGACGGGCGACTCCCATTTGCCGCTCGCATTCACCCGCTTCTTCACAACCTCGGCGACGCGCTTTTGCTCCGGGGTCAGGTAGAAGATGGCGGAGCGATACTGGGTGCCGACGTCGTTGCCTTGGCGGTTCTCCGTCGTTGGATCGTGCATGCGGAAGAACCACTTCTCAAGCAGGTCCTCGTAGCTGATCTTCTCGGGATTGAAGGCAACGCGCACCGATTCGGCGTGTCCGCTGTCTCCGGTCTTGACCTCATCGTAGCCCGGGGACTTCGTGCCGCCGCCGGTGTATCCGACTTCGGTGGCGAGCACGCCCGGGATCCCCCGCAGTATCTCTTCCATCCCCCAAAAGCAGCCACCCGCCAAGATGGCAACCTGTTTGGGCTGCTCGCAGCCAGGCTCGGATCGCACGCAGGTGCCGCCGAACAGATCCGTCTTCTTCGGCGGCGTGTACGTCGGTCGCTCGGAAGAGAGCGTCGTGGTTTCCCCGAAGCGTTCGCTCTTGGTGCATCCGCCCACCGAGGCCGTCAGGGAAACAAGAAAAGCTGCATGCCGCCAGCGAATCGTCATATATGCCACACAAAGTGTACGCCCTCCGCGCCGCCCTGGTTACCTCGGTGCCGCGCGAAGCCAAACGCAGGCCGGAACGAATGCCTGAAGCCCGCGCTCGGTCCGACCGCGGGAGTGGCGCAAATCGCCCGAGATTTGAGCGAATAGTGACGTCGGTGTGGCCAAATCCTGACACCAAGGTTTGTCAGCGTTCGCTAGCGTTATTAGGTGATGCAGAACGCCTACCGACTCGAGCGCGCGCCAGACGAACGCGTGAGCTGGATCAAGAGCTTTCCCTTTGTGCTTATGCACTTGGCGCCCCTTGGGTTGATTTGGACTGGCATCAGCTGGCGCGACGTCGTGCTGTGCGTCGCGCTGTACGTTGCCCGCATGTTCTTCATTACGGCCGGCTATCATCGCTACTTCGCGCACCGCTCCTATAAAATGGGACGCATCATGCAGTTCTTGATGGCCTGGGGTGGAACCATGGCGGCGCAGAAGGGCGTGCTGTGGTGGGCGGGGCACCATCGCGATCATCACAAGTTCAGCGATACGGAGCAGGACGTGCATTCTCCGCGCAAGGGCTTCTGGTGGAGCCACATTGGCTGGATTGTTTGCGAGAAGTATGACGAGACCCCTTTCACTCGAATCAAGGACTTTGCCAAGTACCCGGAGTTGCGCTGGCTAAACCGCCACTACCTCGTGCCCCCAACGTTGTTGGCGATCCTGTGTATGTATTTGGGTGGAGCGAGTGCGCTCTTTGGCGGGTTCTTCCTGTCCACCGTGTTGCTCTATCACGGGACGTTCACCATCAATTCATTCACCCACATCTGGGGTAGGCGTCGCTATCGCACCACGGACACGAGCAAGAATTCATTTCTATTCGCCCTGATCACGCTCGGTGAGGGCTGGCACAACAACCACCACTACTACCAAGCCAGTGCAAACCAGGGCTTCTTCTGGTGGGAAATCGATATCAGCTACTACCTGCTTAAGCTGCTGTCCTGGGTGGGATTGGTGCGGGACTTGCGCAAGCCGCCCGCCAAGGTGCTGCACCGTAACCTCGTCAGTGATCCCTACGAAACGCCGCAACTCAGCGGACCGACATCGGCGCTCGAGCCCGTGCGTCAGACCTGAGCCGGGACTTCGAATCAGATCACACGCCCAGCGTGGCCGTGACGAAGTAGAAGTAGAGCCCGCCCAGCGCCCACAGTGGGAACGTCACAAAACTGCTGTGGCCCTGATCGATGGGCCAGCGCTGGTAGGTCCACAGCCCCCGCGCAAAGAACATGCTCATGCCGCGGCCGTAGGAATACTCCGTATAGAAGCCCACGACGGCGAAGGTTCCCATGGCGGCGGGCCACCACGGGCCGCACAGCACCCCGAGGGCGACCGCCGTCGTCGCGATGGGCAGACAGAATACTGCGAACGCGCCGCCCGAGAATTGTTGCAGGCGTGCAGCGGTCAGGCGCCGCAACGGGAATCCCGCGAGCACGCCCACCGTGACGGACGCCGCCGCGACCAGCATGGGTCGCTGCACCTGGGCAAATCCGACCTCTGCGCCGAGCACTTTACTGGTCAGGTGGAACAACAACGCGCCTACGGCCCAGGGTAGGAAGTTCAGCGAGCTGGTATCGCCACGCACTTTGGCGCCATAGGAATACACCCAAATCGGTTCCGCGAAGTAGTTTCGCCACAGGATGGAAACCAGCACTTCGCCGACGATGCCCGCCGCCCCCGCGAGGAAAAAGAAGGCGAAGTAGCGCGGGCTGATCAGCAGACCCAGGCTCGCAAAGGTCAGTGGCGCCCACCCCATGAGCGCGTAGAACTTCTTCAACGAAAACGGCGTGGGCAGAGGATGTGTGTTGGCGCGAAGGGCCAGCGTGGCGACAATCCCGCTGCCGTAGAGGTTCGAGACCAGGGCGAATACGAGCAAAGGGCGCAGCGAATCGGGAACCATTGCGCTATTCGCCAGCGCTGGTTTTGAACCACTTGGCCAGGTGTTCCGTTTGGAATTCCGCGAACGCTTCCTGCAACATTCCGGTGTAGATCGCGGTTTCGGCCGTGCCTGCCGCGTCCGCACCGGAGAACTCCGCGAGCTTTTCTAGCGGCACACTCTGCCCGGCGGTGTACTTGGACAAGATCACCGGTTCCGCGCCAGCCATTTCAATCCGCGCGCGGAAGAACACATAGAGTCCGATGAACACGCCGCGGGGCTTCTTGCTCGCGTGGGCTCCACCGGACCACTCCACCCGATAGTGCACGACAATTCTCGGAGCTTTCGCGGGCGCGACGCTCTCTTCATCGCCCACCCAGCTCTCGCCAGCAGAGAATCGCAAGATCTCGCTGTTGAACCCCGCTGAAAGGCTACCAGCGAGGGACTCTGCGGCGGCTTTGGTGTGCTCGGCCAACTTTGCGTCGGAGAAGTATCTCGTCGGTAGGGAACTCACGCCGTTGAACATTGGGTTCTTGCTGACCGCCTGGTCCGCGCGATGGATCGTCTGCGACTTCAAGCGCAGGAAATGCACTGCCACGTCGGAGCCCAAGAACTTGTCGCCCACCTTCTTGGCGCCGGCCTTTTCCGAGTATGCGATCAACTGTTCCACCACGTCCGGCAGCTCGCTGTCCTCGGGCGCTCGCTTGCGGTAGCGCTGCAGTTCGAGTGCGTACGGAGCATGCAGCGCCTGCTCGTAGGGCTTGCCCATTCCGTGTTTGGGCCGGCGAGCGGCGTAGCCCAGGAGGGCCGCGAGCGTGCCTTCTTTGCGCACTTGTTCGAACTCGGCGATGAGAGCGTTGCGTCGGGCGATCTCGACTTCGTGCTGGATCTTGTCAGCGGGGTGCTCTCGCGTGAACGCGTCAATCGCGTCCACATTTCCTTCTGCGATAGCCAACCGCAGCTTCGCCCGTGGCAATAACTCGTGCTCAACGACATCGCGGTGTGCCTGCCCGCGGGCCAAATACGCGGCGTAGCCTTCGACGCTGTCTAGACTGCGCGCACGGGCGAACATGCGCTGATCACTCATGTCATTGCGCAAGCCAAACACGCCGATGCCCAGTAGCAGTCCGAGTCCACCGCCGATGGCGAATCGCAGGCGGATCCAGATCGGGCGATCGCTGGTGAGCGGCTGCTGCGGGGCTAGGGGGCTAAGTACCGACGGTTCCGTCAGCGGGTCGAGCTCGAAGATGAGCTTCTCGTCTGCTTGGGCCAGCTGCGCTGCCGCGGCTTGGATGCGTGACACAGCCTCAGCGGTCAGTCCCGGATCCGAAACTGGTAAGGAAAAGCTGGCCGCGCCGATCGTGACGGCCACGTTCGAGCCGGACCCTGCCGCGTGGCTCAACTCCGAGAGACTGTGCACCTCGAGCCGATCGTCTCGCGCGTCGATCAAGCACGCCGGAAACAGATAGACGCCGGGGGGGAACGGTAGGCTCTGGGTGTGAACCGCGTGGGCTACGGCACAGATGACGCCAGTAATGGTGGAGCCCAGTGCTATGGCGAACAACAGCGCGAAGGGAAGCGGGTGCAGGGACAAAAAGCTCGCGGCGTTGCCGAAACCGAGGGTCCACAGCAGCATCGCAACGATGGCGCCGGCAACGCTCACTGCGAGCCAAGCGAGGGACGTCCGGCGCGGGCCGTGTTTCACCAAGATCGGTAGTGGTGCATAGCGCGCGTGAAAGGAATCCAGCAGGCGCTCTTGCACCGGCCGGCTCAGGCTGTAGAAATCCCTTCGGGTCATGGCAGCTCCGGGGGAATCGTCCATCCAGTGGCGCGTGCCCGGCTACTGAGCGCATCCTCACCCGCCTGCCAAATGCCAGCAACAAAACACTGAGCTTGGCGGCCGCGCTCAGCTGGCCCGCCCGCGCTTTTGGATAAAGCCCCGTTTTTGCCGCATATTCTCCGGCACCATGGGCTCCGGGGCGCCAGACTCGGCCTTTCGACCGGCGCCAATCCGTGAAATCATCCGGGCCGAACTGACCAAGTGAGACCAGCCGAAAATGAGTGAAAGCCAGCGCTACCACATTGTCGAACGGATCGCCGCGGGAGGCATGGCGGAAGTGTACCGGGGCGAGAGCGCCGGCATCGAGGGATTCCGCAAGAAAGTGGCGATCAAGCGCGTGCTCCCCAAGCTCAGCGCCAACCGCGACTTCATCAACATGTTCCTCGATGAAGCGCGCCTCGGCGCCTATCTGAGTCACTCGCGCTGCGTGCAGGTATTCGATATCGGCCAGGGCGGAGGGGCGCACTTCATCGTGATGGAGTTCGTCGACGGCGCTGATCTCAAGGAAGTTCTAGAGTACCTAGCGGGGCGTCAGGAGCGCATGGCCGTGGAAGTGGCGTGCCGCATTGCCCTCGACGTTTGCGAAGGGCTTTCCTACGCCCACAACGCCAAGGACCACTCCGGGCGTCCTTTGGACATCGTGCATCGCGACATCTCTCCCCACAACGTGCTGATGACGCGTTTCGGCGAAGTGAAACTAGTGGACTTCGGTCTTGCAAAAGCCAGTTCTCATCTGACCTCTGAGGACGAGGACATTGTGAAGGGCAAGTTCGGGTACCTTGCGCCAGAGGTGACGCGCGGAGAAAAGACCGATCGTCGCGTAGACATCTTCGCTGCCGGGATCCTGCTTTGGGAAATGCTCACGGGTCGCCGGTTGTTCCTGGGCGCGAGCGACGTCGAGACCTTCAAATTGGTGCGCGACGCCGTGATCCCTGATCCTCGACAGTTCAGGCCGGACATTCCGGAAGACGTGATTGCGGTATTGGGGCGGGCGCTCGCAGGTAACCCGGCGCAGCGCTACTCCGTCGCCGACGACATGGCGCGAGACTTGAGCGTCCTGCTCGCACGCCTGCCCCCTGCGAACTACCTAGATATCGGCAAGCTGGTTGCCGGCGCGGCGGACCAGCGCGCGTCGCGCAAGAAACCGGAGGCGGGGGATGCCAGCGGAATGGGCGACCTCATCATCGACGCGCTGCACGATTTTTCCGCGAGCCCAGGGAGCGTGATGACCGAAGAACCGTCGCGACTCGGCACTCCCGGCATCGAAGCAAAGTCGGGGGGATTCGAGGACCCCAGCGCCTGGGGCCTCGACGCCCTTTTTGACGAGGCAGCCTCGCAACCCACTGCGGCAGTACCAGCTCCGGCCGCCGCGCCAGCACCAGCTCCGGCCGCTGCACCGGCACCAGCTCCGGCCGCCGCGCCGGCACCAGCTCCGGCCGCTGCGCCCCCGCAGCCGCCACCGCGTCGCGCGCCACCTCCACCACCGCGCCAGCGCATGGCGCAAGCGCCAGCGGAGGAGAAGAAGGAAGGTCCCTTCTGGCGTCGCTGGTTTGGTGGATGAGCACCGCTACGTTCTCTGTGCCCGTTTCGGTTCGGTATCTGGAAGTCGACCAGCAGGGGGTCGTTTTCAACATGTGGTACTTGGCGTGGTTCGACGACGCCATGACTGCGTATATGGCTGATCTCGGCTTCGACTACGAACAGATGCTCGCGTCGGGCTTCGACGTGCAAGTCGTGCACAGCAGCGTCGACTATCGAGCCGGAGTACGCTTCCGGGATGCGCCCGAGGTGTGTGTGCAGCCAAGCGCCGTCGGAACGACGAGTTTTCGCTTGGCTTTCAAGGTCGTGGTAGATCAGCGGGAAATGGTAGCTGCCGAAATCGTATACGTTTGCGTCGGCACGGACGGCAGCGGAAAGCGCCCAGTTCCGCCCGCGCTGCGTGCGGCTCTGGAAGGTGCAGAGGGGGGCACGGCTCCCCAATGAGCCGCGCCTCCGTGATCTCACGCATCGCGCACGACGCCTGCTTCGACGCACCTCCGATCGCATTGTCGGAACACTGGTGGGAGGATCTACCGCCAGATTTCGCCAGCCAGCGTGAGGCCTTCGAGCTGGAGTGGGCTGACAGGATGCAGGTGCAAGCCGCCGCCGCGTCGGACGTCGTCCTGCGAACCCTGGGCGCGTGCCTGGTTGGCGGATTGGCGCTGCCAATCGGGTACCACCCCGGCAAGCTCCGTGGCGCCTTCGAAGATCTGCTCACCTATGCGCCACTGGCGGAAAGCCGGGACGCGACACGATTCTTTCGCCCGCCCGAATCAGGCGTTCGCATCGAGACTCGCCGGGCACGTTTCGCCCGCTTCCGACCACAGGGCGGCGGCTCCCACGATCTCTCGTTCCACAGCAACTACCAGCCGTTCCTGGCCGGGCAGCGCTCCAGCTACTTGAAACACAAGCGCAACCGAGTCGCGCGCCTGCGCTTGTGGCAGCACCCCGGTTCGCCGCGGCCAACCGTGCTTGCCATCCACGGGTTCTCCGCAGACCTGTATTGGTTGAACGAATGGTTCTTCGCCCTGCCGTGGCTGTATCGCATGGGTCTGGACGTGGCTCTGTTTACGCTGCCCTTCCACGGCAGTCGGCAGACGCGTTTTTCGCCCTTTTCGGGCCACGGGTTCTTTGCGGGAGGCCCCGCCCGGATCAACGAGGCCTTCGGCCAGGCTGTGCACGACTTCCGGGTATTCGTCGAACACCTGCTGACGGAGCGCGGCGTGCCGCGCGTCGGCGTCATGGGAGTGAGTCTCGGGGGTTACACATCGGCGCTACTGGCGGCTACGGAGCCGCGTCTTTCATTTGCGATCCCGAACGTGCCCCTGGCCACGCTGCCGGACTTGGTGCTGGAGTGGGAGCCGATAGGCAGCGTACTCCGGGCCTCGCTCAAGGTATTTCGACAACGTATCGAGGATGCGCGCGCGATGCTGGCTGTGAGCTCGCCACTCACTTACGCGCCGCTACTTCCTCGAGAGCGGCTCATGGTCATCGGCGGCATCGGCGACCGGCTAGCGCCGCCCAAACACACGCGCCTGCTCTGGGAGCATTGGCAGCGCTGCAAGTTGCACTGGTTTGTCGGCAGTCATTTGCTGCACTTCGACCGGGGCGATTACTTGCGCCACGTTGGGCGTTTTCTCAACGAGGTCGGGTTCTTCGAAGGAGTGCCCACGGAGCCGCGCAGACGCTAGTCCGCAGCTGGTGCTAGGCGCTTGCTGCTCGGGCGACGCGCAGGTGCCCGCGTTTCGGTTCCGGCTCGCGTAGGTTCTCGGCAAGCCATGCTTCCTGACCCATGTCCCGGAGCTTCTGCTGCTGCTCTGCCAGCTTCTCGTAGCAGTAGGGCAGCATCGAGCGGAAATGCACGTACAGCACCGAAAGCGTGGCGAGCGCCTCGACGCCCGCGTGGTTCTTGCGGACAACCGTCGACAGTGCCTTCCAGAATGGACCCCGGGTGTCTGCGTTCTTGGTCATCTCGACGGTGAGACGCAAGAAGGTGCGAGCGTTGCGCAGGAAGATGTAGCGGCCGGGCATTACGTTCGGCACGGTGTTGAGGCGCAGTGCCACGTCCGTGCAGCGCTGGAAGTACTTTTCGGGGTCGAAGGAGTGGTGCATGATCCGCACCAGATCTTCGAGCACTTTTTCTGCAGGACGTTCGGTCTTGAACTGGATACCCGCGGAGATTTGGTCCCGTGCACCCTCCGCCAAGTCCTTGCGCGCTTTCGGGAACAGGCGTCCTTCACGATCCAGTCGTTTGGACAGCGCAGTGCCCGGCAGCGGGTACACGACGCCAGCCATTACCCAGGGAATGCAGGCCTCGTCAATGCAGCGGATGATCTGATCCGCGATATCGTCGGACTCTCCATCGAGCCCCAGCAAGAAGCCTGAGTGCAGTGTTGCACCCGCTTGGCGATAGAATAGGTCCGCTGCTTCTGCGATGGAAAACCCCGTGTTGTGGGGCTTCTTCGCGCTCTTGAGGGCGTTTTCGTCGGGGGTTTCGATGCCGACCAGGAAGTACTTGAATTGGGCGGCACGGAGCAGCTGCATGATTTCTGGGTCTTTGGCCGCGTTTAGAGTGAGGGAGGTGCTGAAGTTGAAGGGGTATTTGTGGTCCTTCAACCACGCTGCGAGTGCCCGAAGCAGCGGCTTCACATCCTTCATGTGGCCGACGAGGTTGTCGTCGAAGAAATCGAGCTGCCCGCGGTAACCAAGATTGTAGAGCGTGTCGAGCTCGGCAAGCACCTGTGGGATGGTCTTGGTTCGGTACTCGTTCTTGAATAGGTCGATCACATTGCAGAACTCGCAATGGTAAGGACAGCCGCGGGAGTATTGGATCCCGACGTACAGGTAGTCGCGGTGATTGATCAGGTCGAAGCGTGGCACCGGGCTCTTGGCCATGTCCGGCAGGTCGTCAGAACGGTAGACTGCACTCTTCTTGCCGGCCGCGATGTCCTTCAACAGCATGGGTACGACTGTTTCGCCTTCGCCCAAGCACAAATAGTCCACGCCTACTTCTTCGTAGAACTGCGGACTCATCGTGGGATCCGGGCCGCCGACGGCCACTGGCTTGCCCCGAGACTTGGCACGCCGGATCACCGAAAGTGCGCGGTCGCGGTGCACGATCTTGCTGCCAACGAACACCATATCCGCCCAGTCCAGATCCGCGTCGGTGAGTGCACTCACGTTCTCGTCGATGACCTTCATCTCCCAGTCTTGGGGCAAGAGCGCGGCGACGGTGAGCAGTCCCAGCGGGGGCGTCATGTATTTCACCCCGGCCATCTCGCAGACCTTTTCGAAGTTCCAGAACGAAAAGCTGTCGAACTTCGGCCAGATCAATAGGACTTTCATAGAGCGCTCCGGCTTCCGAAAAGATGCGGGAGGTTAGACGAGGGGGCGCGCCTGCGACTTGACCGGGGTCAAGCGCTGCGAGCCGCGAGGCAACTACGGCCTATTGAAGGAACGGCCTGGCGGTGAGCGCGCGGCACTCTATCGTCGTCTTGGAGCCGCGACAGGCCCTGCCGGAAAGCCGCGGCCAAGGTGTGCCGCCGCCACTACCGTTGCCACCGAACACCGCCTCTAGTCCCCAAACCCGTACGCCACGCCCAAGAATGGAGTCAGGTTCTGGGTCCCGTGTACCGCACCTTCTGCCAGCGGATGGCCGCCTCGCCGATTGTAGTAGCGCACGCGATACTCAACGCGGAGCGCAACCGAGAGCGCCTCCGTCACGGGCACGGTGCCACCAAGGCCGATCATCCACGCGATGGTGGGATGTGTCCGAAACGCACCGGACGTATCCCCGGCGTCCGTGGCCAGATCCCCGCGCGCGGTGTCGTGCCGGCGTCCGAGCGCGCCATAGCCCAACTCGGCGAATAGTCGCTCCCAGCGCGCGCGCAGCAGCGGGCCAAGCCACATCTCCAAGTACGAGCCCCCGATTTCGCCTTCCACTTGGGGCGTGCCGTCCGGCGCGAACGCCGTGAAGCGGCTGGCCGACCGCGACCCCGCGTCCAATTGCTGAAAGACCCCCAGCGAAAGCGGCCCCCACACATCGTAGGTCAGCATATGCAGCAGCCCGAGCTCGCTGTTTTCTACCAGGCGCTCACCGCGGGCTCCCCCGACCTCGGTTTTTACCTGTTGCTCAAAGCGAGACGCTGTCACGCCCGCATCGAGGCGCCAGGGTCCCCGAGCTGCGGACGTCCCGGGCCAGAGCCAGAATAAGGCGCAGAAAAAGAAGGGGAGTTGCCGCATTTGGATCCAGCGTACTCGTCTCTCGAATGCTAGTGAAGTCGGTGTGCATGAGCTGTTGATTGCATCGCTCCCGGTCTGGCTGACCTACGCATTCTATGCCGTAGTCGCATGGGGAGTTGCTGCGGTGCTGGCCACGTTTCGCACGATTTCCAGCGGCACCAGCATGTCGCTGCTACTGCGCGTTGGTTTCGTCGTGTGGCTCGTTGTGCCGGCGTGGTTGGCAAATGCTGGCACGCTTGCTCAATTCGAAGCGGTTCCGCCGATGTTGGTGCGCGTGGTGGTGCCCGCTGCCGTGATCGTTACGGCCGTATCACTGTCGCCCGCTGGGATGTGGGTCGCAAAGCGGTTGCCGCTGACGTTGTTGGTCGGCTTCCAAGCCTTCCGACTACCTTTGGAGATCGTGCTCCACCAGCTTGCTGAGCGCGGGGTGCTTCCGGTGCAGATGACCTTCACGGGGTGGAATTTCGACATCTTGACCGGCGCTAGCGCGCTGGTGCTTTGGTTCCTACTGCGGCGCGGTTACGTTTCGCCCAAAGTGCTTAAGATCTGGAATGTGGCAGGGCTCCTGCTGCTGTGCACTATCGTGACGCTTGCGGTGCTTGCGTTCCCGAAGCCCTTCGGCCTGTTCACCCCGCAGAACCGCATTGTCGCGTACTTTCCCTGGGTCTGGTTGCCGACGTTCCTGGTGCAGCTCGCCCTTTTTGGTCATCTGCTGATGTTCCGGAAGCTGGCGTCGCTTTCCGAGGAGCCCGCGCGCGAAGGCGCCGTTCCCGGTACCGAGGCCGAGCCCGACCCTGAAACCGCCGCGGAATCATGAGGGACGAAGGCAGCTTCAAGGGGCTGGCCATCTCGGATGGCGACGAGGACGTGCAAGCCGCCGCGCCGAGCACGCTCGTGCGCATAGCTGGACGCGTCTCAACCTTGGCGGGTGTCTTTTCCGTCGTGCTGGGGCTGCAATCTTTTGTGAATATTCGTTTGGTCGGATTCTTCGCCATCGCCCCGTTTGCGCAGATCCTCTTCGGCTTGGGGCTGGCAATCTGCGGCTGGATGCTCTCCCGCGGGCGGGGTTGGGCGGCCATTGGCAGTGCGGCCCTCGGTGCGGTGACCGTGCTGTCGACCATCGTATTTTCGGTGACAGCGTTATTGGGTGGATACGTTACGTTGATGCCCGTCTTTGTGATCATTTCCGGCGTTGCCGGCGCCGTGATGGCCGGAGTGGGCATTGGCGAGTGTTTGCGCGCCGACAAGGCGCGGGAGCGGCTTGCGGCGCAAGGCTTGGATATGGGGCTTTGAGCGGGTGTTCATTCCTCGCCGCCTAGACAAATTCCTTCGCGACGCCACCGACGACTCCACGCTGCAGGGTCGCGACGCTATCCGTGCTGGCCGCGTGTACGTCAATGGCGTGGTGTGTCGCGACGACACAAAGTTGGTTTTTGAAGAGGACGTCGTGACGCGCGACGGCGATCCTCTTGCGCCGCGCACGTCGCAGACGCACCTCATGTTGAACAAGCCACTTGGCGTGACCAGCAGCGTGCGGGATCCGGACGGCCGGGCAGATCTAGGGCAGTTCTTAGCAAAAATGCCCCGTGGCGTGTTTCCGATTGGTCGCCTCGACCGCATGACCTCCGGCCTGCTGCTGTTTTCGACCGATGGCGACCTAGCGAACGCGGTCTTGCACCCTGACCACCATACCCAGAAGCTTTACTGGCTTTGGCTGAACGAGCACGTTGCGGACGACGATCCCCGATTGGCCGTGCTGACCCGCGGGCTGGATATTCGAGGGCGTTCGGTTCGGGTGGATAGCGTCCAGATCATGCACCGTAGCGAAGACTTCACCGAGCTGCACGTTCGCTTGAGCGAAGGCAAGAATCGGCAGATACGTCGGATGACGCGCGCCCTGAACTTCTACTTGCACGCGCTGCATCGCAAAGCGGTCGGGCCATTGGAACTCGGCGCGCTCGGGGTCGGGGAGTTTCGACCGTTGTCGCCCAACGAAGTGCAGGCGTTGTGGCAAGCGACAGGCGGACGCGACCACGTATACGCCCGCAAATGCGCTGCCCTGCGCCGTTGGGCGCAGCTTCGTCGACAGGCAGGGCAGCCCGAGCTTCGCCTGGAAGCTTGGCTGGCGTCAGCTGAGAAACGCTCAAGCCGCAGCGCCTGCTGACGTCGCGCAAGCCTGTCGGTTCAGCCGCGCGATCAGCTTGTGCTTCTTCGAGTACACAGTCGCGACGCTGATGCCCATCTCATCCGCCAGCTTCTTAGGATCCGTGGTGTCCGTGCAGACGTTCTCGAGGAATACGCGGTCGCGCTGATTCATTTGCTGCATCCAGTCTTGAAGCAGCTGCGCACGCTGGGCGCCCAAATAGCGATCGAAGGCATCTGGTTCGCTGCTGGTCATCGAATCGAGGAGCGCTTCGGAGCTGCGCTTGCTGTCGCGCTTGTGTTTGCGCAAGAAGTCGTAGGTCGTGCGAATGGTGATGGTGCCGAGCCATGCGCCGAGGGAGCAGCCGCGGGTCGGGTCGAAGGCACGCAGTCGCTTGCCCTGATGCTGCACGAGGCGCAGGCACACGGTTGCGAATATGTCGTGCTCGTCCTCCGGCGACGCAACTGCTCGGAATCGGGAAGTCACGCTCGTGATGCAGCGGCGCATGGTCGGACCGTGACGCCTCAGTAGCTCGGCCCATGCCTGCTCGTCGCCGCTCAGCGCTGCCTCGGTGAGGCCGCCGTCGTCGAGCGCCTGAGCAGACAGGCGGACCTGTTTCGGGGTGGAGTTCTTTTTGTAGCTGAAGGAATGCATGGCCTGATTCATGGGCAAACCTACGGATCTGGCCCTGAGCTGCCCCCTCAAAGATCCTCAAAACTCCGCTGCGTAGCCGTCTTGAGCTGCGGCCAAACATCAGGTTTTCGCGGGTTTTTCGGCGCGATCCCGCTACCGGCGCGGTGCGTCGCACCGTCGCGGATCGTGGCGTCGTCGCGGGCCGTGGCGCCAGCGCTACCCGTGGCCCCCGCGGGATCCGCCGCGCCGGCGTGCTGGCGCGCCGTGGCGGACTGCGCCGTCGCTATCCGCCGCGCCGGCGTGCTGGCGCGGCTCGCCGCCCGCGCTATGGCGCCGTCATGTACTGGCGCGGCTCGCCGTCCGTGCCACCGCCCCCCAGCGCTGGCGCGGCTCGCTGCCGCTTGCGGCGCGGCTGGCGAAGCCCGGCGCGTAAGTAGTAGCAATCCGAAGGACTGTTGCTTACGAGTCAGCTCACTCGTCTAGCAGTGGCAGCTCAGCCAGGCGGCGGGAGGTGATGTCGGCAAGGGCCATGATGGTTGCCTGCGGGTTCACGGCGCTTGGGCTCGGGAACACGCTGGCGTCGCAGACGTAGAGTCCCTCGATGCCACGCACCTTGCCGTTCGGGTCGACGGGGCCCGTGGCGTCTGTCGTCATGCGGCAGGATCCGAAGGTGTGATTCAAGGTCATGGTCAGGTGCTTTGCCTTGAGGCGCGGGCTCAGCAGGCTGGCGGTGTCTTTTTCCGACCGCATCTCGTCGACGACACCGGGCAGGCCGGTGTGCACGTACCGCGCCCCCACCTGAAGCAGAGCGTCCGCTGCCGCCTTCATGCCCCGAGCGATTGGCGAAACGTTGGACTCGTCAATCCACAAACGCATGCTTGGCATGCCGTTGCGTTTGGCCTTCACGGTTCCGCGCACTTTGCCCCGATACACCAGGGCCACGACCGTCGCGTGTTTGACTTCGTGTAGGCGCTCGATGAAGGGCAGCCCCACATCGCCCCAGCGCACCATCAGTACGCTGGGGGATGCCCACAATCCTTCGTATTTGAGACCCTTGATGTCTTTGCTGATCGCCCCCCAACCCTGAGTCGCACCCACCCAGGGGTCGACGACCTCTTCCATGATGCCGACCATGCCGCCTCCGACGTGGCAGAACATGGTCGCGCCTACGGCGCCGCCCGGATTGATTCCGCTTCGCTGCAAGATCACTGGGGTGTGCATCGTGCCCGCGGACAAGATCACCGTCTTGGCTCGCACGGAAAAGCGCGCCAGCTTGCGATAGCCGCGCGGATCGATCACCTGGCCTGTGACTCCGACGGCGCGCGCACCGCTGGTCATGACGCCGTCTACTTCTGCGCAGGTGTAGATCTCAGCGCCGTGCTGCTCGGCAGTGGGCAGGTAGGACCGATCCACGGATTGTTTGTGCCCGCCGACACATCCGGTCAGGCAGTCCGAGCACCCGTCACAACCCTGTACTGCGCGAGGCAAGGGGCCACCGCGTATGCCGAGCTTGCCTTCGATGGCGTCGCGCACGATCAAGTTGCGGCGCCCCATGACAGCCATCGGGGTGGGACTGACCTTGCAGCGCGTGAACACACGTTCGTAGGCGGCTTCCAGCTCCGGTCCGGTGAACAGCCCGATCCCCGTTTCGAGTTGCCACTCTTCGCGCACCCACTGTGGCAGCTTGAGCATGATCGCGGAGTTGACCACCGTGCCGCCTCCGAGGCAGCGCGCCTGGAGCGACGGGCTCTGGGTGGTGCCGCCAATGAGACGCAGGCCGCCATCCCAGAAGTGTCGCGCCAGAAACAGCGGCGCATTGCGAGTCATGTCCTCGTAGCGAACCCGCGGCCCGGCTTCGAGCACCACGACCCTTTGTCCAGCGGTCGCTAGGTTCAGCGCCGCGACTGCGCCACCCGCACCGGAACCAACCACGACGGTATCGCATTCGACGTCAAAGCCCTGCCGCACGTCGTCAAGGCCGTAGATCACGGGGTCTCCAGCATCTTTGTCAGGGCATCGTCCTTCACGGCAATCTTCGCGGGATCGCTGGGCCAGTCGCAAACCCGGTATTCACCGATGTGCTCGACGACCGACGGGTGCGACATATACATCATGGTGGTCGTTGCTTTGACGGCATCGCCAAGCACGCGAAAAGGAAAGAACGTGGAGCGGCGCCAACCACGAATGACGGCGGTGCGCCGGGTGGCGCTGAGCTTGGAAAACCGTCTGAAGCCGAACACCAGGAAGATCGAGGCGAACTCCACGAACAGGAACAACAGCAGCAAGAGTCGGCGCTGAGGTGGCGGCAACTCGTGGAGATACTCCACGGTGCGATCCAGCATCTGCGTGCTCTTCCAGTCTGGGGCTCCGAACTCGTTTTCCGGAAATATCGCCTCCGACAGCGCGGCGATGCTCGGCAGCGCGCGATTCATCCAGAAGCCATGGGAACTCAAGGCGCCTAGAGTCATAGCCTTTCCGACGCGGGAGCACAGCCCCGGCCCCCAGCCGTTGACCTGGCACGCCGTCCTAGCGTAATGGTAACTTGGAAGTTACCAATGGCCGCTCCCCGAAAGATCTCCAGCGAAACGGTGTTCGACGCCCTCGGCAGTCCGATCCGGCGCCAAATCATGGGGCTCCTTGCTCGCGGTCCCATGCCCGTCGGCGCGATCGCAACTGTCTTGCCGGTGACGCGCCCCGCGGTCTCGAAACACCTGAAGCTGCTGGAGCAGGCCCGGTTGGTCCGACACGACCGAAAGGGGACCCAGAACCTCTTCCAACTGTCTCCCGATGGCTTCCGCTCGGCGCGCCATTGGCTCGACGGATTCTGGGACGAGGCCCTGTCGCGCTACGCCGACGTCGCCGACCGACTGCAGCGAGATGGCAGGTGAGCGCGTCCATCAAGAAAACGCTGCGCGTCGCCGTGCCCGTCGAATTGGCGTTCGTCGCCTTCACGGAGCACGTGGACGCGTGGTGGCCGCCCGGGCACCGGAAGTTTGAGGCATCGACGTTGCAGTTCGAGGCCCGGATCGGCGGACGTTTCTTCGAGACCGCGGGAAGTGGCGACCACGCAGTGCTTGGTGAAGTGCTGCGTTGGGAGCCTCCCCGACGTGTGACCTACAGTTGGTGGCCGGGGGCAGGCGCGGGTCCGACCGAGGTGGATGTGCAGTTTGTTTCGGAAGGCGACAGCACGCGGGTCGAGGTGACGCACAGCGAAGCGGACAGTGGCATCGGCGCCGACTGGCCCAAGCGCGTGCAGCGTTTTCTGCGCAGTTGGGACAGCGTGCTGGCGTCGTTTGCTGAACACTGCGCTACGCACCCAGGAGGGAAAAGCAATGAAAGAGTACCAAGTTAGTGATCGGATCCATGCTTCCCCAGAAAAGATCTGGGCGATCCTAACGGACATCGACAAATGGCCGGAGTGGGATCCGAGCTGCGAACGGATCGAAGGCACCTTGGCTTTGGGTCAGAAGGTGAAGGCGTTTTCGAAGCTCAGCCCAGGTCGCGGCTTTGCGGTCAAAGTCAGCGAGTTCACGCCGCCATTGAAGATGACTTGGACCGGCGGCATACCGCTGGGTCTGTTCCGGGGTGAGCGTACGTTCATGCTCTCGGAGCTCAAGAGTGGCGTCACCGAGTTTTCTATGCGCGAAGTCTTCAGTGGACCGATGCTTGCGCTCATTGGTGGGAGCATTCCCGACATGACCGAAGCCTTTGAAGGATTCGTCGCCGGTCTCAAGGCACGAGCAGAAGCCTGAGGCTTTTGTCGCCGGCAGGAGCGGTGTTAGAAAAGATAGCCTATGCAACGCGGACGCCTCGTACTACTCGCCTCACTCTTGGTCTTCGGCTGCGCGTCAGAATCGATGCTCGCGTACAGTCCGGTGAAGGAGAAGACCAAGCTGTCTGAGGACGTGCTGTTCACTGCCACTCGCCGCAGCCTCGACGCCAATCGGTTCATCGCCATAGAAAGCAGCGAGCCTTTCACCCTCACCACGCGAGAAAAGGAGGTGTTCATCTCCAGCGTGCCCCGGCTGGCGTATCGCTACACCTTCATCGTGACGACGCAGGGCGGCACATTGAGTATTCGGGCCAGCTGCGTGCAGAACAGCGCCATGAGCCGCGAAAAATACGAGGACTGCGGAGAAGAGCGGCCCGAGCGTGTCATTCGCGAACAGAAAGCACTTCACGCGGATATTTTGAAGCGCGCCAAGCAGCTGAACTAGCACTTGCGGAGTCAGGGGCGCGCTGCCGGAGAATGCGGTATCATGCTCGGATGGGTACCTACGCACGTTGGGGAGCTGTTCTAGGGCTGTCGCTCGCCGCAGCCGCATGCGGCAGCGATGAAGGAGATGGCGTTGCGGGGCCGACTTTCGGCACAGGGGGCAGCAGCGCTGCGGCCGGTAGCGGTGGGAGCGGCGCCGGAAGCGCCGCAAGCGGTAGTGGTGGCCAAGGTGGCGGCATCCAGCTAGGCGGTGCGGGCGGCGGCAGCGGTGGAGGGCAAACGGGCTGTACGAAGACGGACTTCCTATTCGTCGTCGACTCCTCCGTTTCGATGGGCAACGAGCAAGCGGCGCTCACGGCGGCGTTTCCGAAGTTCATCGCCTCCATCCAAGGAGCCACGAAGATCACCGACTACCACATCATGGTCGTCGATACGGACGCGGAGACCCGATGCACGGCCGCGGCATGCGCCGGCACCCCGCATTCGACCTGCAACAAACACGCATGCAACAACGTGTACAAAGGCTGTGACGCCGAACGTGGTGCAGGCGTCATTCATCCCACGGGTCAGGGCTCGAGCAATAAGCTGTGTCCGATCGATGGCGGACGCCGTTACATGGACCAGACCCAGACTGATTTGAGCGGGACCTTTTCCTGCGTTGCGACGCTGGGTCTAGCGGGACATCAATCCGAAAGGCCGATGGAAGCCCTGGTAGCCGCAGTCAGCCCGGCAATGAACGATACGGGCGGCTGCAACGAGGGCTTCTTGCGCAAGGATGCCATCCTGGTTGTGACGTTCATTAGCGACGACCCCAACAAAGAGGACACCGGCACCGCGCAGTCCTGGTACGACGCGGTCGTTGCAGCCAAAGACGGGAAGGCCGAATCCGTGGTCATGCTGGGGTTGATCCCCGACGGTGCCGCAGCCACGCCGACGAAGCAGCTGCATTGGCACGATTTCGTCAAACTGTGGGGCAAGAACGGGCTCAAAGGTGACGTCGCCAGCACCGACTACGCGCCGTTTTTTGACGGGGCCATCGCCGTCATCGACGAGACCTGTAACAACTTCATTCCGCCGCCTCGCTGAGTCTGCGGGTGATCTGCCGGCAACTCCGAACTAGCCGTCTTCCGAACCTTTGCCGAAGCATGCGAGATACAAATCGTTCATCAGTAGCCATGCCGCGTTTGCCCATTTGGTCGAGCCTGCGCTGAGCCGCAGTTGCTGTGCCGGAGCAAGCAATTCCGCTAGGGACAGCGGCGCAAGGCGGGGCGCTGGCAGAGTCGGTAGGCGATCCGCTGCGGTGTCGCAAAAATCCGTGCTCTGTCGCAACAGGTTCCCGACTGCGCGGCAGGCCTCGCTGCTAAACGCAACGCTCGTCAGGGCGGCGCCCAAGCGTTCGTAAATGTCCGGGGAGCCGGATACCCGTGCGATGCGCTCCCCAAAGTCCATCGCGGGCGACAGGAGCGATGAACTCGGCTCCGCGCGATCCCGCATCGCCATCTCGCACGACACGCCGAGCAGCCAGCGCTCGTGGGCAGTTGAAAAGTCCCCATCGCGGGCTGCAGAGCGCAAGATGTCATCGAGCACGGCGCGGACTGCCGGGTCGGGTAAGTCGCGAGCAGCGAGTGCCAAGGAACGTCCGCAGGGCTCCAGCGCAATGCGCAGGTTCGTGACCAGGATCCAGAGCGTGTCGTCGCTTTGGGGATCGCGCTTTAGGCGGGCGAAGAGCGGGTGACGCACTGGCTCGGCTCCGGGCGTTCCCGTCGCGCGTTCGGTGACGCCGCTCTGGTGCCGGGTGTCACGCGGGGACTCGACTGTGCCCGGGGCGTAGGCCTCACAGGGCAAGTACACCGTTAGCCGAGTTTGATTCCGGTGCTTGCGCAGGGAAACGTAGGAGTGTGTGCCCACGCGCTCCGCCAGTGGGTGGTCGACTACCGCTGCGAGGGCCTGAGCGTATGCGGCATTCGGCACTTGCAGGGCATCGTGCACCTGCAGGATGCGCTCCTGCGCCAGTTGGTCGTTTTCCACATAACCATTGATCGGAAAGTGTGTCGTGACGGAGTCCGGCGAGCGTGCCCCGGCTGTGACGAACGCGTAGCAGGTGAAAGGGCCGCGGCCGTCATACACTTGGGCGTCCGGCGCGGCAGTTTTCAGGAAGGTATGGATGGCGCTTGGATCGTAGGCAGAACACGCACTCGCAGCAGCCACGACTACGTCGCGCGTCGAGCGATGGTGCCGAGCATACACTTTGACTCGCGCTTCCGGTGTTGGGGTCAGATCCAACGAGAAGTACTTGAGTTCGTCCGCTTCTGGTCCGCGCCGCGCCAACACGTTGCCGACGGAGGGCCAGGCGTCTGGAAAACCGAGTCGGCACAGCGCTTCTTCGATGACCTGTGGTGCGGCGCGCTCGCCCCGAGCGGCGGGGTTGAGATACAGTTTGAATTCCGGGGGGCCTTTCGCCCGGATGGCCGCGGCGATCCAGATCAGGAACGCGCCTCGGGGTTGCTCCGGCAAGAATAGGTCCGCGACACGGGTCAGTCGGCTCAGATCCAGCTCGTAGTCATGGGCCAGGGCGCCCAGCAATTGTGCAGCGGCCTGGGCGTTGGCCGGAAGCGAAGCCGGATCCCCCAGGGGCTCGACCATGAAGCGCAGTTCGTTCTGCTGCCCAAGAGCCACGGAGAATTCGAAGGGCGTGCCGTCGTCCACCACGTTTGACAGGTAGTCGGGGGTCTGGCCAATCCGGCGCGCGCCCCAGGGGTGCATCATCTTCAAGCACAACGCTTCGAACTCGTCGCTCCGATGCTCCAACGAAAGCGCGCGCGCCAAACTGCGCGCCTTGACGGCGGCGTAGTGAGCCAAGGTGCCTTGGGTTTGCGGGAGATGCGTGGCAACAAGCATGGAACGTCGAATTCCTCTTCTAGGCTCGCCCGATGAGCGCCGTCATTTCGCGGACGTGGCGCTGCGCCAGTCGGCGTTGATCCAAGTCCAGCTCCAGGTGAGCGAGCGCTTCGGTGTATTCCGTTTCAGAGAACGACTTGATGCGTCGAGTCAGAAACGCGACCGATGACACGATGAATCGGATCCGCACACTCTCCGACACAACAGCAACACGCACCGGGCTGCCGTTCAGCGCTTGATCTAGGCGCCGCCGCTGCTCTGGGGAGGGCCCTCCGCCATCAGTGATGACGAGCACCTGGACTTCTTCCACGTCTGTGGAGAGCAGATTCAGACACTCGTCCCACTCCTCGTCGCTGGGCGGCTGAGTGTTTTGACGAAGAATCAGCAGGCTCCCCAAGCGCCGCGTAACCATGTTGCGTGACATTTGCGTCCTCCTAAGCTTCCACCGGAGCAAACTTCGCGAAGAAGTGCCCCAGTACTTCGGGTTTGTGAACGGTGCGGTAGCCCCTGGATTTCTTGGCGACGGAGACCACCCGTCGGGTCACTTCCGCGACGTAGTCCAGGTGGGCCTTGCTGAAGACCCGGCGCGGCACGGCAAAACGTGCGAACTGAAAGACCTTGTCAATGATCTGTCCCGCGCCATCGACGCTGTGCATGGAAAATGGTGCTGCGCCGACGCGAATGCCGCCTTCCAGATAGAAGTCTGCGCAGAGCGCAATGCCGGGCAACCGTTCCGGAGGCAGTTGCGGGTACATCGCTTCCACGTCGACGAAGACGCCGGACCCGCCGACCGGAAGACTGACGACCGCCCCCGCGCGTCGCATCGCCTCGCCGAGATGAGCGACCAGCGCGACGCGATGCTCCAGATAGTCTTCGTCCAGCGCCTCACGCAATCCCACCGCAATCGCCTCCAGGTCGCGACGCGCCAGGCCGCCGTAGGTCGGGAAGCCTTCGTAGAGCACCAAACGTCCACGACAATTGTCGGCCAGCGCAGAGTCATTGGTCGCGATGAAGCCGCCGATGTTCACCATGGCGTCCTTCTTCGCGCTGACCCACGCGCCGTGCCCTAGATTGAACATCTCCAATGCGATGTCAGCGACTCTGCGGTGTGCGTAGCCAGCTTCACGTTGCTTGATGAAAAACGCATTCTCGGCAAAGCGTGCAGCGTCGAAAAAGAGCTTGATGCCGTGGGCGTCGGCCAGCCGCCGCACCGCGCGGATGTTCTCCATGGAAACCGGCGACGAACAGGCGAAGTTGTTGGTGACCGTGGCGATGATGATCGGCACCTTGTCGCGGTGAGCCCGCAGAGCGGCTTCGAGCTTTTCCAGATCGAAGTTGCCCTTGAAAGGCATCGGCTCCCGGAAGCTCCACAGCCAGTCGCCCACCACGTCTACGGGTACGGCTTTCTGATTGAGTACGTGAGCGCGGGTCGTGTCGAAGTGAGTATTGGCGAGCACGATGTCGCCAGGGTTCACGAGAAGCTCCATCAATATGTTTTCGGCGGCACGCCCCTGGTGCGTCGGCACGATCTCGTGAAATCCCGTCACTTCCCGAGCCGCAGTTCTGAACGTGGCATAGCTTCGCGATCCCATATACGCCTCGTCGCCGCGCATGAGTGCCGACCACTGCACGTCGCTCATGGCGGCCGTCCCGCTGTCGGTGATCAGGTCGACGAAGACATCCGCTGAATCTAGGTACACTGGTGAGTAGTCGGCTCGCTTCAGGATCCGTTCCCGCTCCCCGCGGTCGGGCAGGTTCAGTTTTTCTACGACTTTGACGCGATACGGTTCGGCGATGCTGCTCTGGAACAGCTGCCGCGCGGGGTCGCTTGGAGGGAACGAACTCATGGGCGCATCCTCAAAAGATGCCGGGCCCGGGTGTGAGGATGCCGGCGGGGTCGTACTTCTTCTTCATGTGCTTGAGCAGTGGCCAGCGTTCGAAGTAGTGCAGGATCCAGTCCAGCTTGGAGAACTCCAGTGACCCGATGGGATAGCGAGTGCCGCCCATGGCACGCGCCTGTTCAAACCACGCGCGGTTGCGCGCAAGCATGTGCGCTTCGTAGACGGGGTCGACACCTGGAGTCGGCGCGGCTGTGAGCACGTCGAATAGGAAGACCCAGTCCTTCGCTTTGGGTAGGCGCAAGTTGGGTCGGGAAAGTGCCGACACTTTTTGGGGGAACAACAGCAAGAATCCCGTGGGACCCAGATCTTCGGGCGTGAGCGTGCTCATGACGCTTTCGACGAACGGCTGCACTGACCAGTCCGGAAGGAACATGTCGAACCACGGGTGCTGCACACCATCCCAGAGCCCGAGCCCGCGGAAAAAATCGATGGCCACGTTCACACGCAGCACGTAGTGCAGGTACGGCATGTCTTGACTGGGCACATCCAGAGCCGGGACGGACAGATCGCGCAGCAGATGAGCGTCGTCCGGCGGTGTGGCGGGGTCGTAGAACTTCGTTGCCGTTAGCTGGTAGACCCAGCCCCCTTGACCGTCCGGGAAGCCAAAGTTGTAGACGTCATCCAGCTCACCGCCGTCGAGCAGGGTTTGCAGGTCGGCGAAAAAGCCAGCGCTCGTGGAGTGGTCGATGAGATAGACCCGCGCCATCTGCGGGGCGGGCACGAGATCGATGATAGCGCGGGTGATGATGCCGTACTGGCCCAAGCCAGCCAGCGCGGCTTCAAATAAGTGGCGGTGCTTCTTGTCGGAACACCAGCGGGTCTTGCCGTCTCCGGAAACGATCTGCAGCGCTTGTACGTGGTCGACCTGGGCGCCGTGGCCATTGGTCGACGAAATCCCCCCGACGCTGAGGGTTCCGCCCACAGACAAGTCGATGTATCCCGTGAGCACCTGGGGAGTCAGCCCGAAATTTAGGGCTTCCGTCGTGAGCGCCGTCCATTTGATGCCGGCCCCCACGTCCGCGGCCTGCGCGGAAATGGAGTGCACCGCGGCAAGCCCGCTCATGTCGATGACAAGGCCACCGTCCGTCATGCTCTGACCAAAGGTCGTGTGGCCTTGGCCGCGTGCCGCGACGCTGATGTGATGCTTGCGGCAGAAGCAAATCATCTTTTCGATGTCGTTTACGGAACCCGGATTGAGAACGGCGACTGGCGACAGATGCACCATGTTGCCGGCGTCCACGGCGTACTCTGCGAGCGTCGCCGGGTCGGTGACCAATGTGCCGTCCAGAGGCGGAAGTTGTGAGCATCCGGACTTCTTCTTTTTGCCCCCTACCCATGCGCGCGCGTCCACGCTGAAGCCGACCACCGTTGCCGCGGACATGGACGCTAGGAGTTTTCGCCGTGAGAGCATGTGCGCCAACCTTTCAAGACTCTTCGCGCCCGTGTGCGCAGTCGTCGTCCATCTAGTTAGCGCGTTGTGAAGGCGTCATGCATCACCCGCGAGGGTGAGTTGCAGCGTGATCACCCGAAGGGGTGAACGTGGCGCGGCGCGCGCGCAGAATTTTCTGTGCTTGGGGCAATCACCCCCAGGGGTGATTGGGCGGGGCGCACGCTCCTGGCGATTCTCCGGGGATTATTGGGATCTTGGAGCGGCGCGAGCGCTTCGATACACAGCTTTTTCCGAAAGGGCTCGTCTGAATCACGCAGTGGTCTACCATTATGGACTCGCAGCTTTCTGCGACGTGGCTAGGAACGGGACAAAGGTGCTGGGACGTTTTCTGATTGTGGACCCCGACGAGCAAACGGCGCGCGCCCTAGCGGATACGTGTCGTGCGTTTCGCGTGACCGAGACCGTGCGGGACTACGCGGAAGCGGTGCGGGTGCTCGACTCTCCAAGGCGACTGGTCGCTTTGATCACGGAAATCGACCTGCCTTCGAAAGACGGTCTCGAGTTGGTCGTGCGCGCACGCAAGACGCTGCCCTTGCTCCCTGTCCTGGTGCTGACGGCACGCGCCGAGCCTGCGCTAATCAATCGAGCACATCTGCTGCGCGCTGAGTATCATTGCAAACCCACGCATCGCTCCTCGTTGCGCGGGTTCTTGCGAAGAGCCATCGCCATGGAGCGCGTGGAGGATCAGCGCATCACCTGGGCCATCGACGAACTCTGCCGGCGCCATCGTCTGACGCCCCGGGAAGTGGACTTGCTGGTCGCGGCGGTCGCTGGGGTCCCGCGCAAGGTGCTCGCAGACGAACTGGGGGTAAGCGAAAATACGCTGAAGACCCAGGTTCGGGGTTTGCTACGAAAGTGCGACGCGAGCACCCTCGAGGAACTCGCGCGCGGTTGTCTGCAACTTGCCCTCGCGGAGTCCAATCCGCACCGCACCAGCAGTATCCCGCCAGAGGCGCAGCATCGCGGCCCTCCCAGTATCCGCCCCTCGGGGACGCGTTCCCGGCTCAACCCCACTGAGGCCGACCTGGACGACTTCCGTAAGCGCCAGGGCGAACGCTGAACGTTTGGGAGGAATCGAGCCCTTTCCTGCCACGCACCCAATAAACTCCGATTGACGCCCGGAGTTTTGTTGCGACAATGACAGCTCATGGCGAAGGGTCAGAAGTTGCTTCCCAACTTGGGAGAGCTCGAGCTCGCTGCGCTTGAGCACTTGTGGAACGTGGGCGAGTCCGACGTCACGACGACCCATGCTGCGATCGGGAAACGTAGAGGGATCTCCGCCAACACCGTGGGTTCGGCTTTGGAGCGCCTGTACAAGAAGGCACTCGTGACACGCACCAAGGTCTCTCACGCGTTTCAGTATCGAGCGGGCGTCACTCAAGACGAACTCACCGCTCGCCGGGTGATGGAGGCAGCCGGCGGCATGCATGCCCTGGCCGACGCGGGTCTACTGGCCGCATTCGTCGATTTGGTTGCCAAATCCGATGACGCCGCACTTGCGCGCTTGGAGCGACTGATCGCACAGAAGCGCACCGAGCGGAGCGGTTGATGACCCTCACGCTCGCCGTGCTCTGGGTCGCCGCAGCGACCGCGGTTACCTGGTTGGCTTCGACGGTCGTCGCAGTGCTGCTCTCGGCGTCTCGGAACCTTCTGAATCGACTCAGCCCCGCGGCCGAGGCCCGGGTGCTTCTGGTGGCCGCCGGCACACCGTTCTTCGTGACTTTGCTGGTGATGACCGCAGCACTCGCTCCCAATTTTGGTTGGATCGTCGATCACTGTCTTGACGTTTCAACCCACGCGGCACATCCGCACGTGTGCATCGACCATCACGGAGCAGTCATGCCAGCGCTGTCGCTCTTGATCCTGTCGACGTTGATGTTGCTGCGGCTGGCAGCGGCCGTCTCGGGACTCGCACGCTCCGTCTGGACCGCCCACGCAGGAGCCCACCGCCTTGAGCGCGCGAAACTCGCCAGCCGCCGACACAATGTGCTGCCGCTTGCGGAGCCGCGTGCATTCGTTGCTGGCCTACTCCGCCCCGTCGTCTATGTGACGGCCGGACTACTTCGTCCTGAGCACCGCGCCCACTTCCGGGCTGTATTCGCCCATGAAGCGGCCCATGCTCGCAGCCGGGATCCGTTGCAACGGGTATTGGTTCGGTTAGCCGTTTGCTTCCACTTGCCGGGCGTCGCGGCGTGGATCGGGCGCCGACACCATCGCGCCACGGAGGCGAGCGCAGACGACCGCGCCGCTCGGGTCCTCGGACCGCTGCGGGTCGCCGAAGCCTTGATGCATCTGGCACGCTATCCCGGGCCCACGCCCACAGAAGCGTCGGCGTTCCTGCAATCCGGGGACTTGGAGTACCGCGTCCGCCGTCTGCTGCGGCCCGGCCCGGCCCGTGAACAGCATGTGAGGTGGACATGGGTTGCGGCGCTTGCTGGCGCGCTAGTCGTGGCCACTTGCTTGGGTGCCGACGGCATCCACCATGGCGTCGAGCATTTGCTCGGCGTGCTTTCCACATAGGCGGAGATCATGCCCCGACAGCACCGCAACCCCACGCCACAAACTCCGACCAGCGCTCGGACTTTTCGGATCCGCCCACAGATCGCGATCTGGTTTCGACTCGCGCTCGCGTGGGCGTGCTTGGTGACGCCGGCCCGCGGTCAAGAACTCACCGAGGCGGAGATCAAGCGTCACGTGCGCCGCACATCTCCAGAGGTATTGGCGGCACAGAGCGAAGTGCGCTTGCTGCAAGCGCGGGAGGCAATTGAGGCCCATCCGAATCCGGAGTTGAGCTTCACCCGGGAACAGCTGCTGGGCGCTCCGGACGCAGCGGAGGACACCCTGGCGCTGTCAATCCCTCTGGATCTCTCCGGGCGTCGCGGTGCGCGGAGCTCCCTGGCGCGGGCGGGATCCCGTAGCGCGGCCTCCCGTGCCACGCGCCTCGGCAGCGCCGTCACCCACAGCGCGCTGCGGATCTTCTATCGCGGACTAGCGGCGAAGAAACGGGCCGACCTTGCGCGAACACTGGTTGCACGGCTAGAGGAGGCCGCGCGCGTCTCCAAGAGCCGCCTGTCTCAGGGCAGCGCCAGTGGCTACGACGTCAGCCGCATCGAGCTCGATGCGGATCTTTCTCGTAGTACGCTCGTCAGTGCCGAAGCCGCTGAACGCCGAGCCGTGTTGCAGCTCGCCTCGCTGCTGGGTCGCCAGGCAGAAGGACTCACGCTGTCAGGCAGTCTCCGGGCCGTGGCCATTGTCGGTCCGCCGTCCCAGGAGCGCCCCTCGCTAACGCACCAGCGGGCTGCCCTCGAGGCCGCACGCCAAGCGCAGAACCGCGCAGCGCGTGCCTGGGTGCCCATGCTGGCATTGGACGCCGGTGTGCGTCGCGCGGTTGGCGACGAAACGCGCTACGGCTACGTCGCAGGTCTGCATGTGGAGCTACCGCTGTTCTCTCGTGGCCGTGCGGTTTCGGCGGAAGCCAATGCGTTGGCGGACCAAAGCGGTGCCCAGCTGCGTGCCCTGGAAGCGCGCGCGCATGTCCTCGTCCAAAGGTCCATCGACGAGATGCA
>CBDUPW010000026.1:0-44730 GCA_965369205.1 uncultured Polyangiaceae bacterium
GCCGTCGACGGCCGGCGCAACGTCGGAGGCGTCGCCGAGCGCCGACCGGAAAGCTCCGGCGGGCAAGAAACGTCCGGCGGGCAAAACGCGGCCGCGCAAGCCGAAGCAGGCCGCTCCGGCGAAGCCGAACAAACCCGCACCGCCTGCGGCGCCGCCCCCTGCAGAGACTCCAGCGCCGTCGAAAGCGCCCGAGTGGGAGCCGTGAGGTCGGCGCGCGACCGCCTCGTGGCGACCGTTGCGCTGTAGCGGGGCTTGCAAACGCCACGCAGCATTGCGTCGGTCGAGTTGATCCCGGTCAGGTTTTTCGTTCCGGATCTTGGTCGCTGCTCGGTCAAGCAAGGGAAAGACGGCAAGTTGGGATCCGCTATGCTCCGTCGCCTATGTCCCAGATCGTGACGCGCAAGCCGCCGAGCCATCTCGACTTCCCCTTCGATCCCCTGGAGCCGGCGGCCGAGATCTTGCGCGAGCACATGCAGAGCGAGGCGCTGCGCGTGAATCGCCGCTACCTCGAAGAATTCCTTGAGAAGTACGCGTTCTGCCCCTACTCCCGTGGGGGGCGCCGCAAGAACACGGTGCACCAGTACGTCTACTATTGTGACAGTCACGACGCGGCGCCCTTGGTGCAACTCATGGCTGAGGTGGCGCGGGATCCGCAGCAGGTTGTGGTGCAGGTGATCATGCCGGCCATTCAGGTCGCGCCCGACGACTGGATCCGTTTCAGTCACGATTTGACGGCGTACGGGCACGCGCAGCTCGGTGGCGCGGCGGTGCTGGCGTGCGCGCCGCTGCATCCGGAGCTGCCCTACAACACCGAAGGGCCCGAAGCGATGATTCCGCTCTTTCGGCGCACTCCGGATCCGACCATCCAATGGGTGCGGCTGGACGGGCTGGCTGCCATCTACGAAGGCCGCGGGGCCGACACGGTGTTCGTGGAAGCCAAGTCGATCTTGGACTATCTCGCTACCGCCAGCACGCGTCCGAACCTGTATCAGCGGATTGCGGAGACGAACGCTGCGATGGCCAAACGCTTGACCTTTCCCGTCGTCGAGGCCTTGCTCCGGGAGATCGCGCGCGACGCTCAGAAGAGCTACGCGCGCATCTTCCTGGCGGCGGACCCCACCGTGCACTCGACGACTCCAACCGGTGATGCCGTGGCGCCTTTGCCCCAGGCGGACGCGGACCCGCAGCCAGGCTGCTTCGAGGCCATCCCCCAGCCGTGCGGTCTGGTCAAAGTCGCCACCTGGTCCGTACTCGCGGACCGCAGCCCGGTCGGTGCGGTGGTCGACGGCGTGGAGCTGGTGGTCATTCGCCACGACGAAGCCGTCAGCGTGCTCGAAGGCCGCTGCCCCCACCGCGCAGCGCTGCTGGCCCTGGGCCAGGTGGAAGGCCAGCACCTGATCTGTCAGGAGCACGGCTGGGACTTTCGCCTCGACGACGGCAAGAGCTCCTGCGTTGCAGGCGAAGGTCTGTGCGTCTTCCGGGCAAAGATTGATGCCGACGCCGACGCCGTGCTCATCGACCCGCAGGACGTCGGCGCGTGGAAGGCCGCGCACCCCACGGCGTTCCAGCGCAGCGAGTTCGGCGAAGACTGAGTGCTGCTTTTCCACCGATACGGCGCCCACGAAGCGTCGCTTTGACGCGCGTCAAGGCGCAGGGCAGGGCGCATTGATACAGAGCATGTCGGTTCGTCGCCAGGCGCGCCGCGCCGACGCAGAAACCGTCGAGCCTTTCCAGCTCGGGGCAGCAGGCAGGGAGAATCGTGGAATGATTTCAATCGCAGATAGCTGGGGCACCACCGCCGAAGAGCGCAGTAAACGCTACCCATGCGACGAGCTGGCCGGCGAGGGTTGGTCTGCCCTGTACCGCAGCGTGAGTGTGACCGCCCCTCCAAGTGTCGTATTCCGCTGGCTGTGCCAGTTGCGCAAGGCACCCTACAGCTACGACTTGCTCGACAACTTCGGGCGCCGCAGCCCGCGTACGTTGACGCCAGGTCTCGAGCATCTGGCGATCGGGCAGTCCGTGATGAGCATGTTTCGCATCGCCAGCTTCGAGCCCGACCGGCACATCACGTTGGAGTACGCACCTTTGCTCAAGAAGGTGATGCCCCCGATATTCATCTCCTACGTGGTCACGCCCAAAAGCAACGGCACCCGACTGACGTGCAAGCTGACCATGCCCGCGCCGGCGGGCGTGCCGCGCAAAGCTGTGTTTCGAGGCGTCGCCTGGGCCGATTGGGTCATGATGCGCAAGCAGCTGTTGACCCTCAAGGCACTGGCCGAGCAGCAGGACGCACGCAGCGCGGCGGCCTGAGTCTGGCGCCACGCGACCTCGACGGGGCGCCTCGGCTGCCTTCGCAAGCCGGGGATCGGGCGTTGCCGACCGGGATCTGGGCGAAAATGGCGCCGCACGGCTAGTTGATTTGCCTCATTTTTTGGCGCGCCGACCGGGATGAGCATGCCCCTTCACTGAAGTGGAGGAGGAAACATGCCGCACGCGCTCGATCACCAACGCTTGTATCGACTGCCTTGGAATTTGGCTGACAATCCCATTGTGTGGGCCGAACCCACGCAGGCATGCAACCTAGCCTGCGACGGTTGCTATCGACAAAACGTGAAGACTCACAAGTCGCTCGCCGAAGTGCGCGAGGACCTTGAGACCTTCGCGCGCCTCCGAAACTTCGATGGCGTTTCCATCGCCGGGGGCGATCCCCTGTGTCACCCGGACGTCGTGGAGATCGTGCGCCACGTGAAGCAGATGGGGAGAAAGCCGATCCTCAATACAAACGGCCTGGCACTCTCCCGCTCGCTGCTCGTGGAGCTCAAGAAGGCGGGTCTGGTTGGTCTGACCTTCCACGTCGACAGCCGACAGGGGCGTCCGGGGTGGAAGGATGCAACGGAAACCGACCTGAACGCGCTGCGACTGGAGTTCGCGGAACTGGCGGCCAGCGTGGGGGACTTGGCCTGCGCCTTCAACTCGACGGTCTACGAAGACACCCTGCAGCAGGTGCCCGACGTGGTCGCTTGGGCCGGGCAGCATATGGACATCGTGCATACTGTGGTCTTCATCACGTACCGCGCCGCCGTCGTCGGCGCCTACGACTACTGGAATGGCGGCGAGCCGATCGACATGTCGCAGCTGGTGTACTCGGCAACTGAGGAGCGCCGCAGTGACATCAGCTCTGGCGAAGTCGTTGACGTGATCCGTAGCCGTTTCCCCGACTTTTCGCCCGCTGCGTACCTGAACGGCACCGAAAAGCCCGATTCTTTCAAATGGCTCTTGGCCTTGCGCGTGGGAAGTCGCGGCAAGGTCTTCGGCTACGTGGGCCCGAAGTTCATGGAAGCGGTGCAGTCCGGGCACCACTTCGCCACCGGTCGCTACTTGGCCTATTCGTCACCGGCGGCGTTGGGGGCCGGGCGGTCGCTTTTGATCGGTGGCCTGTGGGACCGCGGCCTGCGTGGCGCGGCGGGGCAGTACGCGCGCTGGCTGGCTCGGCATCCCCTCGGCGCACTGCGACGCCAACACTTACAAGCGGTGATGGTGATCCAGCCCATCGACATCTTGGAAGACGGTCGACAGAATATGTGTGACGGCTGCCCGGACATGACACTGCATGACGGCAAGCTGGCGTGGTCCTGTCGCCTAGAAGAGCTCCGGCACTTTGGGCGCTTTGTGGCAACGACGCCGGGTAAGGAAGCCCCGAGCGCTGCCAAGCCCCGGGCACAGACCCCACAGGCTTGAAGTCGCTGGCACTCGCGTCGCGTTCTGATGCGGCGCGTCCGCCCGGGCGCCAGCGGGCAACCTGGCGCAGAGGCTGTGCGTAGCCGCCTTGCGATCGGTTAACTCCGCCCTCGCGAAATGACCGATGACAAACCGGCGCGAAAACTAATCCGTATGCTGTCCTGACTGACCGGTCAGTCAGGAGGAGTGGATTGCCCGAAATCACGAGCGAAAGCGCGGAGGGGGGAACCCGACCGCCCAGAGAAAGGATCCTAGACGCTGCCGAGTTCTGTTTCTGGGAGCTCGGAGTGCCGGAAGCGTCACTCCGACGCATCGCCGAACAAGCGGGGGTCTCAAAGAGCCTCGTGCTCTATCACTTCGAGTCAAAAGAGCGCTTGTTCGTGGCTGTGCAGATCCGCATCTACGAACGGCTCGCGGTGCGCGTCAAAGACCTGGTGCGTTCGGGCACCACTGCGGCCCAACGCGGCTTGCTTGGGCTCGACGAGCTATTTGCGTCGTGCTTGGAGCAGAACGACTTTGCGGCACACGTGATGTTCTGCGCGCAGGCATTGTCGGATGCACGCTTGCGCCTGGAGGTCGCGCAGATGCGTGCGGACCTGCATCGTCTATTGACGGACACCATCGCGGAGATCCTCGATGACGAGCACGCGCTGCCGGTGAGCTACGAGGTGGCAGCAGACGTACTGACGGCCATGCTTTCCGGCTTGGGCATGCAAGCTGCTCTCGGCGACCCGCCAAGACGACTCGAGGGCGCGCGCTCCGGTCTACGCACGTTGATCGCGTCGGCTTTGCAGCAGGCGTCCACGAACGGAGCAAGCGCATGAACGAGCGTGTCGCTGGCGTGGACCTGGGGAAAGCGAGCGCCAAACTCATCATTCTGCGGGCACGAGCGGGGCAATCCGTCGAGGTCGAGTTCAGTGAGTGTGTGCGTCACGAAGGCCGGCCCCTCGAGATCTTTACCGACTGGTACGCCCAGCAGCGTCTCTTCGACTGCAGTTCAATTGGCGCGACGGGCTTGTTCGCCGACCAGCTCGTGGCTCCGATCACTGCCGGACTGCCCGAAGACGCCTGCCTGGAGGAAGCGCTGTTGGCACATCCAGAGCTCAGCGGCCCCATCAACGTCGTCAATGTCTCGGCACGTGGCTACTCGGCACTGTCGCGCGACGAAAGCGGACGCGTGCAGCACGCCTCGAGCGACAAGTGCTCGAGTGGAACCGGCGAAACCCTGGTCAAGACCGCGCTCCGCTTTGGATGCTCCTTGGAGGAATCCGACAAGCTCGCCTTCGAGGCCGAGGCGGCAATTCCGATCACCGCGCGCTGCTCGGTGTTTGCCAAGAGTGAAATGACCCACTTCGGCAACCAAGGCAAACCCAAGGATCAGCTCTTCCGCGGCTATTTCGACAGCATCGCGCGCTACGTGGCAGCGCTGCTCGGCCGTGTGCAGGTAGACGGTCCGGTGTTGCTCTTGGGCGGTGGGAGCAGACTCCGGACCCTGGCTGCATGTCTCGAGCAACACTCGGAAGCAAGCGTCATCACGCCGTCTGACTTCGCTTTCTGGGAGGCCATGGGTGCGGCCCATGTTGCAGCGGCTCAAGGGGATCGCGGCAGTCGCGCGCTGCCGAGAGATCCGGCGGCACTGGTCGC
Organism: uncultured Polyangiaceae bacterium; assembly: GCA_965369205.1. Lineage (GTDB taxonomy): Bacteria > Myxococcota_A > Polyangia > Polyangiales > Polyangiaceae > JACKEA01. The sequence continues at coordinate 5,383 of CBDUPW010000026.1, forward strand.
TACTCGCCGAGTGCGGTTCGAGGTGTTGCGCCCGGCGCGGGAGAGCCAGCACCGCGTCACGATTCTGAAGTCGCCACCGGCGCCCGAGGCTGCAAAGACGCAGCCGTGCGTGCTCGGATTGGACTTGGGATCCACGGGCAGCAAGGCCGTTCTGACCGCGGTCGACGGGGGCCAGATGCTGCACGATGTGTACGATCGCACGCGCGGCAACCCCGTCGACGCGGCGCAACGTCTGGTCGGCCGCATCCTCGACGAACTATCCGTGGACGTCCGGGCGATCGGTGTGACCGGCTCCGGTCGCGAAGCGGCCGCAACGGTGTTGCGCGCGGCCTTTCCAGAGCACGAAGCACGCATCGTCGTCGTCAACGAGATTGTTGCGCACGGCACTGCGGCCATCCGCTGCGACGAGCGCGGTGGCGAGAGCTTGAGCGTGGTGGAGATCGGCGGGCAGGACGCAAAGTTCATACAGATCGTCGACGGCCAGATCGTCGAGAGCGACATGAACAAGGCGTGTAGCGCTGGCACGGGTTCCTTTCTGGAAGAACAGGCGGTGTTCTACGGCGTGCACGACATTGGCGAGTTCACCGAACTCGCCCAGCGGGCGGAGCGCCCCCCGGACTTGGGTCAGATGTGCACGGTATTCGTGGCCGAGGCCGCAGCGGAAGCGCATGCCGAGGGGTTCTCCATCGCCGATCTCTTCGGCGGGTTCCAGTACTCGGTGGTGCACAACTATCTGAACCGGGTGATGGGTCAGCGCACCCTGGGCAAGCGCGTGTTCTTCCAAGGCAAACCCGCTTCCGGCGAGTCTTTGGCGTGGACTCTGGCGGCCGTCAGCGGACGAGAGGTCATCGTTCCTGCCAAACCGGGAGAGATGGGTGCGTGGGGCATCGGGCTGTGCGCAATACGGGACTTGGGCGAAGAGACTCTGAAGGCATCGCCCCGCATCGACCTCGGCGCGTTTCTGGGCGCCAATGTCGTGGACCGCGGGGAGATCCGCTGCCGTGACGCACGCTGCCAAACCTTGTGCACCATCGATCGAACTACGGTTCAGGTCCTCGGCAAGCGTCACGTTGTGTCTTCCGGGGGCGCCTGTCCAAAGTTCGAGGTTTCAACGAAGAGTCGCGCGAAACTGCCTCAGGACGCGCCGAGCGCCTTTGACGAGCGGCGTGAGCTCGTCGCGCGCTACGCAGTCCCGCGACCTGGGCCCGTCGTGGTCGGTGTTCCCCATGTCGGAGCTTTAGCGGGATTTCTACCTTGGGCGGTCACTTTTTTGTCCGAGCTGGGGCTTGGAGTACGCGTGCTGTCTCCGGACAGCGGCTCGCTCAGCCGCGGAGAGGAGCGCTGCTACTCCTACGACGCATGCGCGCCAGTGAAGGTTGCGCACAGCGTGGCCGACGCGAACGTGGATCAGCTCTTCGTGCCCAAGCTGCTCGACATACCGGATCGCGACGGTGAAGGTGGCAAGACCTGCAACCTGGAGCAGGCGCTGGCAGAAATGCTGCGCGAGTCCCTCAAGGCGCGCGGACGTGATGTCACGATTTCGTCGCCGGTGGTCGAACTGGCACAGGGCTTCACCAGTCCCGCGGTCGTCGTTGCGCTTTCTCAGGTGGCCAAGGACTTCGGCGTTGACCTGAAGCGCGTGCCGGCAGCGGCGGTTCGCGCCGGCGAGGCCCAAGCCGCCTACGAGCGTGAGCTGTCCAGCATCGGCCGCAGAACCCTGGCCTACTCGCGAGCCACGGGCATTCCCGTGGTGGTCGTATGCGGCACGCTGCACGTGATCTTCGATCCGGTCGTGAGCGCGGGCATTCCAGCAATCGTGCGGCAGAACGGGACGTTGGCGCTCCCCATGGATTGCTACCCGCTCAGCCGAGACGATGATCAGCTGCAGCGCGCGGTGTGGGCCGACGCCAGGCGTACGCTGCGTGTCGCTGTCGCGGCACGCGCCCGCGGTGATGTCTTCCCGCTCTTGATCGCCTCTTTTGGCTGCGGCCCAAGTTCCTTCTTGGAGCAAACTTTCGACCGTGTGCTGCAGGGCTATCCGCACTCTGCACTGGAAAGCGACGGGCACGGAGGCAATGCAGGTTTCGTCACACGCGTGCAAGCTTTTCTGCACGGCGTGCAGAGCTACGAAGGCGGTCCGTCCCCAGCCGAGCCCGCTGTGCTGGAAAGGCTGACGGAGCTGGAGACTCGGCCCCTCGACGCGGACCGCAACGCTCGCCTGGTTGTGCTTCCTATTGCGGACCGGCTGGGTGGGCTGGCTGCCGCTGCCTACCGTTCGATGGGATACGACGCTGTATGCGCGGGGCCAACCTCACGCGAGGCCTTTGCGACGGGCCGCAAGGATTGCTCCGGCAAAGAGTGCCTACCTTACCAATTGATCTGGGGCTCCTTTCGCAAGCAGCTGGAAGACGAACCTCCGCAGAAGTCTACCGTGCTCGTTCAGGTGCAGGGCCAAGGAGCGTGCCGGAACTGCATGTTCTCGTTGAAGGACCAGGCCTCCCTCGATCACATGGGGCTGTCCGACATCGTTGCGGTGCGCCATCTCGGAAGCGAGTCGAATAGCCGCACCAGCTACCTGACGCGCTTCTGGGGCGCCACGGTGGCGTGGGACATACTCAACCAGCTGTTGGCCTACCACCGCCCCGCCACGGACGCGGCCAGCATCGAGGAACTGTATTCCAAGTGGTGCGACCGCCTGGAGCGCATGGTGGAGCGGCCGCAACCAAGCGGCATGCGCGCCGTCCTCGAGCGTGGAAAGTGGTCGCGCGAACTTGTGGCACTCGTGCACGACGCAGCTCAGGAGTTTTCGAAACTGGCCCGCCACGACAGGAACTTGCGCACCGCCCTTTTGACCGGCGACATCTATCTGCGTGTCGACGAGTTTGCGAGCGACGACATCGTTCGCAAGCTGAACGAGCGCGGTTTGCGCGTTGTCGTCGATCCAGCTTGCGTGTTGGTGGAGTACTTGATTGAGGAGTACTCCGCAGAGCTCTTGGGCATGCCCACGGGGCTCTTCGAAAACTCCTTGATGCGTCTGGGCATGCGCGGCGTGCGCAAGGGCCTCTATTCCGAGGCACAGAAGTACCACCCCTGGCTGCCGATGCCCGACGTGCCCGCCGCGCTGGAGGCCGCGCGCCCGCTCATCGGTCGCTATCCCCAAGGCGAAGCGCCCATGACCGTGGGCACGGTCTTGCACGCTTGGGAAAGACGCGACTGCGACGGGGTGGTCGTGATCAGCCCGTGGGGCTGCGGGCCAGCTTTGATTGCCGAGAGCCTATTGCGCCACCAGGGGCACATCCCGGCATTGTTCATCTACAGCGATGGCACGCCCTTGGACGACCGGCGACTCAACGGCTTCGCTTATCGACTGCGACGCCAACCGCCGCGCACCGGCGCTCCGGCGATGCGAAGCGAAGGGCAGCGACCGGAGGCAACATGGGCACAGCTTTGATCCTAGGGGTCGGGATGTTGCGTTTCGGCAAGCTGCTCGATCTCAGCGTAAAAGATCTCGCCGCGCGGGCCCTCGACAGCACCCTTGCCGATGCGGGCGTCGGCCGCGACCAAATCCAGGCCGTCTGGTTTGCCAACAGCGGGTGGGGGTTCAACGGAGGGCAAGACTGCATTCGCGGCCAGGTCGCCCTGCGGCCCAGCGGCATCGGCGCAGTGCCCATCGTCAATGTTGAGAACGCTTGCGCCGGCGGAGCCACCGCACTGCACGGCGCTTGGCTCAGTGTACAGAGCGGCGAGTGCGACGCAGTGCTCGCGATCGGCGTCGAAAAGCTGGTCCAGCGTGAGCGACTGCGCACCTTCGCCAGCTTCCTGGGGGGCATGGACGTGGAGGCGCTGCCGCGTCTCATCGAGCAGGCCAAGGAGCTCAGGGCACAGTTCCCGGCGCCCGAGCCCGCCCACGTGGAGCGCGCTAGCCACGGGCGTGCACGGAACGCAGGAGCGTCCCGAGGCCGGCGTAACCCGGCGCCTGCGTTGCCCAAGACGCTCTTCGACTTGCTAGTCATCGCAGACCACTTTCGCATCGACCTCCGCGCCATGCTCCGCGACGCGGTCAAGGAACGCCTGCAGCGCCCGATGGGCCGCAGCCCAAAAGGCATGAACCACAGTCCCTTCATGGACGTCTACGCGATCGCCGCGCGCCGCCATATGGCGGAGTTTGGCAGCACCCAGGCGCAGCTGGCCATCATTGCCGCCAAGAATCACGACCACGGCGCCAAGAACCCCATGGCGCAGATCCAGCAAGCCATGCTTCCAGAGCAAGTCTTGGCGGACAAAGCCGTGGCGTATCCCCTGACCCGAGCGATGTGCGCGCCTTTGGGGGATGGCGCCGCGGCAGCGCTGGTTTGTTCCGAACGCTTTGCCAAGCGCGTTGGCGCGGGGCGCGCCGTGAAGCTACGCGCCTCAGTGATCGAGTCCGGAAGCTCCGGGGATTCGCGAGAGGGCATCACGGCGCGCGCGAGCAGACGCGCGTACGCCGCTGGGGGCGTTGGGCCCGAAGACCTGCACCTCGCGGAAGTTCACGACGCCACCGCGTTCGGGGAACTCTCCCAGAGCGAGGCACTCGGCTTCTGCGAAAGCGGCGCCGGAGGCGTGTTCGCGGAAAGTGGCGCTACGCGCTTGGGCGGGCGCCTGCCACTCAACACCAGCGGCGGGCTCGAGTCCCGCGGGCACCCCATCGCCGCTTCGGGACTCGCGCAGATCTGCGAGCTGGTCATGCAGCTGCGCGGAGAAGCTGGCGCGCGGCAAGTCCAAGGCGCTCGCATGGCATTGGCACAGAACGGCGGTGGAATGCTGGACGGTGAGGAAGCAGCCGTCGGGATCCACGTGCTCGAGGCGTAGTCCGGGGATCCGGGGAGAAAAAAGTGAGTCGCATCGAATCCATTCACAATCGTGTTCGCGCCGTCCGCCAGGTGGGCCGCGCACTGGGTCGCACGCTTGGCGCGGAGCTCGCCGAAGGCACGCTGCTCTCGACCCTGAAGCAGTCCAAAGCCGAGAGGACCTTGTCCTTTGCAGCGGAGCCCAGCTTCGGCGAGTTACTGCAGCAGCGCGCGGAGCAATCTCCCGACGAGCCGCTGCTGTACTTCGAGAGGCAGGTTGTCAGCCACCAGGAAGTGAACCGTCGCGTCAACGCGCTTGCGGCGGGCTTGAGCGCCGCGGGAATCGAGCCTGGAGACAACGTCGCCATCTTCAGTCCCAACTGCCCCGAGTTCATCTATGGCTTCTTCGCCCTGCAGAAGCTCGGTATCGGAACGGTACCGCTGAACGCCGCGTTGGTCGGCGACGGTTTGCACTACGTGCTCGATAACGCGCGCGTTCGCGCGGTCATCGTGCATGCCAGCCTGGCGCCGCAGTTGATGGCGGTGCGGCAGCGGCTCCCAGAGCTCGAACATGTTTTCGTGATCTTGGACGGGCAGGCCGGTGTGGGCGGACTGCCGAGCATCGAGGGCCTGCTCACGAAGCACTCCAACGCGAAAGACCCCACGACGCGGCCCAATCCGGATGATGTCGCGCTCTTGCTCTACACCTCGGGCACGACAGGTGCGCCCAAGGGCGTCGTCTACCGTTTTCGCGACTCGAATACCAAGCGCATGCGACTGCTGGCGCACCTGCTCTACAGCGCAGACGACGTGCTGTTCACCTGTCTGCCGCTGTTCCACGCTAACGCGCTGCTGCTCTCCGCGGTGCAGGCTCTCAACGCAAAGGTGCCTCTGGTGCTCGCGCGCAAGTTCTCTGCACGTCGCTTCTGGGAAGACATCAGCAAGTCCGGCGCCACGACCTTCAACGCGCTGGGCGCCATGATCCCCATCCTGCTCAAGCAACCCAAGGGCCCCTTCGACCGTGCTCATCAAGTGCGCTTGGTCGTCAGCGCGGCATGCCCGGCCTCCGCCTGGCGAGACTTCGAGGAGCGATTCGGGGTCCGCATCGTAGAAGCCTACGGAGCAGTGGACGCGGGCGGTTTCATCACCCTGAACCTCGGCAATGCGCCGGTGGGATCCATCGGCAAGCCCTTGGGAGGGGCGCGCTATCGGCTGGTGGACGACGCCGGAGTGGACGTGCCGACCGGAAGCCCGGGGCAGCTGCTCGTGTTTGCAAAGGGCAAGGGAGCGCGACCCGTGGAGTACTACCGCAACGAGGACGCCACTGAGGACAAAGTCCGAGACGGCTGGATCCACACCGGCGACATCATGTTCCACGATGACGCTGGCTTCCTGTACTTCGCCGGACGCAACACCGACTCGATGCGCCGTCGCGGGGAGAACGTGTCCGCGTTCGAGGTCGAAAGCGTGCTGGATCAACATCCGGACGTTGTGGAGTCTGCGGTCTTCGGGGTGCCTTCCGAACTCGGCGAGGACGACATCATGGCCGCATTGGTGCCGGTGGTGGGGCGCAGCATCGACCCCGCCGCGGTGTTGGCTTGGCTCGACGGACGCGTGGCCCGCCACGCACATCCGCGATTCATCGACGTGGTCGAGGAGCTGCCGAAGACGGGCACGCATCGCACACAGAAGAGCATTCTGAAAGCGCGTGGCGTGACGGAGCGGACCTTCGATGCGGACAGGGCGCATCGTGAAACGCAAAGAATGGGGGCATGAATGAAGATCGTCGTAACCGGCTGTTCGGGGTACCTCGGCCAGCTTCTGATCGAGCGGTTGAACCAGGAAGGCCTGGGTGGAGAGGACATCCTGGGCCTGGATCTGGCTGGGGCCTCCTTGCCCGACAGTCGCATGCGCTGGGTCCGGCGTGATGTGCGCGACCAAGCCTTGGTTCGTGACTTCGAAGGCGCAGACCTGGTTGTGCACCTGGCTTTCATCGTCGAAACCATGCGTGACCGCGCGCTCATGTATGACGTCAACTTGGGCGGGTCGCGCAACGTGCTCGGTGCCTGCGAGCGTGCAGGCGTACCGAACGTGATCGTTGCGAGCAGCGTGGCCGCATACGGCGTGCACGGACAGACCGTCATCACCGAGCAGACGCCGCTGCGCGGCGACAAGCGAAGCTTCTATGCGCACACCAAGCGTTTGGTCGAGGAAGAGATGGACCTCTTTGGCGCACGCAATCCCGGCGCGCGCCTGGTTCGACTGCGCCCGAGCGTGATCCTGGGGCCGCGCTGCAACACCTGGGCAATTGCGTCCATGAGCACCACCGGCGGCCTCGACACGGAGCGCGGCATCCGGCTTCCGGTGGTCCATGAGCAGGACGTCGTGGACGCAATCTGGCGCTGCATCGAACGCCCGGTCCGCGGGGCCATGCTGCTGGCGCACCGCGAGCCGCTCACGGGGCATGACTTGGCCCGATTGTCCGGGGCGAAACGCCGCGTCGTTCCCGAAAGCATTCTCACACGCCTAGCTGAAGCCAGCTTTGCGTTGGGACTCTCACGCATGAATCGCGACTGGCTGGCGCTCACGCTGAACAACGGCTTCCGCTGCGATCCCACAGTCACTGAAGACGCGTTGGGTTGGTCGCCGCGGTTTGGCGCAGAGGAGGCGCTCGAGGCTGCTCTACACAATGCCCGAAGCCTGGACAAGTCCGCGCGTCGCCGCGCGTCGCCGCACATTCACCGACTGGAAGGCACACGCTTTCCTTTGAAGAACGAGGAGGCCAGCCCATGAACTTCGATCCCGATGCCTACGCCGCAGGCGACGTGCAAAGCTTCCACCAGATGTACCCAGTGCTGGCAAAGCTGGGTCAGAGCAGTCCAGGCGCGCTGGCAGATTGCGAGTCTGCACTCGAGATGGCGCGCCGCTTCCGACGCGAAGTCATCGAACCGAACGCCCTTGCCATCGAACGCAAGGTCGCTCGCGATCCAAGCTACGTCGCCGAGGACGTCGTGACCGCCGCTTGTCGCGAAAACTGGTTCACCCTGATGCTCCCGAAGATCTTTGGGGGCCAAGGCGTCAGCTTCGGCGCGCTGACCGTCGCCTTTGAAGAAATCGCGGCGGGCTGCTTGGGACTCGCAAACCTGATCGGCGTCCACGGCTTGGCCCTGTCCACTTTGGCCGCGACGGGCGACCTGCCGCGCATGGAACGCATCGCCCGCCGTTTGGTGGACAGCGAGAAACGCCTGGCGCCACTGCTGCTGTCCACGGCGATCACGGAGCCCGGTGCAGGGACGGACGTTGAAGACATCGAGCTGCTACCCGACGCACGACTGATGTGTGAGGCAAAACCGGTTCGGGGAGGTTACCGGCTGAATGGCCGCAAGGTTTTCATCAGCAACGGAAGCATCGCGACCACACACGTGGTGATCATGCCGACGGACAAGAAGAACCCGGTCGCGACGACCTTTGCTTTCTTGGTCGACGCGGGCACGCCGGGGCTGAGCATCGGACGCATCGAGCGCAAGATGGGGCAAAAAGCCTGCCCGGCTGCGGAACTGGTGTTCGAAGACTGTTTCATCCCCGAAGCCGCGCGAGTTTCGTCGGCGCCGCTGCCCGGCAAGAGCATCGATCTCGTCTTGGGCTCCACCCGGGGCAGCGTTTGCGCCTTCGGCGCGGGGGTCGCACGCGGCGCGTTCGAACGCGCGCTGACCTATGCCAAAACCGAAAAGATGGGCGGGCGTTGGCTCATCGATCAGCAGTGGGTTCAGTTCAAGCTTGCGGACATGCATCGCAACGTCATGCAAGCTCGCGCTGCCTACGTCGAGTCCCTGATTTCGAACGAACTATTCGGCATGGCTTCTTTCGCGTCCGGCGGGAAAGCCGCGGAGCTATCCCGCTACATTCCCCGGCGAGTTCTGGATGCGCCCTTGGTGCAGCGCGCCGTGACTTCTCCGCGCGCCAGGGAGAACGCCCAAGCAAACATCCAAAGACTCCCAGACTGGCAAGTGCACACTTCAAGTGCGTTTGGCGCCGCTGCGAAGGTGACCGGCACGGATCTCGGCATGCAGAACTGCCACCTCGCCCTGGATATCTTCGGCGCCGACGGGCTGCGACACGACCGCGGTATCGAGAAACTGTTCCGGGACGCCAAGCTGCTCCAAATCTACGAGGGCACGAATCAGCTGAATCGACTCGAGGTGTTCAAGTGCGCCGTCATGCATGGCCGCGGATCGATTCGGAGCACTCCGCTTTCGGCGCCGCGGGCTGAGCGTCGGGAGCTCGGCGCTGCGGCCAGCAGCCTGAAGGCGACGGAAAGGGCGGAATCATGAACGACGACGAACTGGAGCTGATCCAACAAAGCGTCAAGCGCTTCGCCGAACGTGAAGTCGCGCCCATGTGTGACGCACTCAACCACTATCCAGACGTCGCGTTGCCAGCGCGGCTGCGTCCCGGCCTGGAGGAGCTCGGTCTGCTCGACCTCGAGCACGACCCCACCGTGCTATGCGCCGTGGTCGAGGGATTGTCCCGCGTCTGCGCCGCGACGGCAGCCATGGTGCTCACGAATGCGTTGACTCGCGCCGTGCTCGCGGAGCTCGGTCGCGTCAACGGATCGGGGCCGAAGCCCGGATCGCTGGGCGCCTATCCGATCTATGACGAACCTGGCGACGCAGGCCAAGCGCTCGTGCTGCGAGAGCAGGACGAGCGCTTTGTACTCAGCGGCACACGCAGCATGGTGGCGCTCGCCCCCGTCGCGGACTACCTGGTGCTGCCCGCGGCAGACGGCGCCAGCGCGAGCCCTGCGCTGGTGCTGGTGGACGCCAACACTCCTGGCGTGCAGGTCGGAGAACCCCTGCTGACCCTGGGCATGCGCGGCTGCCCGACTGCGGATGTGCACTGCGATCTCGTACGGATCGCGCCTGAGCGGGTCTTGGCCCGAGGCGCGCGCGCAGCGAGTGTGCTCGAGAGCGTGGCGGCGCGATTCCTGGCGCCGGTGGCTGCACTCGTGGCCGGCAGCGTCGAGGCTTCCTTCGCCACCGCCGCCCAGTACGCGCAGGATCGCTACCAGGGAGGGCGATACATCATCGACCATGAACAAGTGCGTGCCCTCTTGGCGGACATGCTGGCGGACCTTGCCAGCTGCCGCGGCGCTGTCGGCGCGCTGTCTCATGCCCCAGCGCCATCTGCCTCTGCTGCGGCGCTCTTCGTCCGCGTGAAGGACATCGCGACTCGAGCCACGACAGACGGAGTGCAGCTCTTGGGGGGCAACGGCTACATGGAGGACTACGGCCAAGAACGCTGCATGCGCGACGCGCGGCAAGCGGCCTGCCTTTTGGGTCGCCCGGACTACTGGCGTCAAAGGGCTATTCACTCGTGGCTGGAGGCCGGCGCGGGCACCGCGCATGCCATGAAGGAGGCACCATGAAGCGCTTGGACAATCGCCACTATCCGCCGACGCGTTTTGCGCGCTTCGTGGTGGATCCCGAACGTTGTGACGGGTGCCTGAAGTGCGTTCAGACGTGTCCCGGGCAGCTCCTAGAGCTCCGTGACAAGTTGCCCGTCAATCGCCACGAAACGGGCGAAAGTGCCCTTGGCTGCATCGGCTGCAAGAACTGCTACTCGGTGTGCCCCAACGATGCCATCGCGATCCGCGACTACTACCGGGTCGAAGACGGGTTCTACCGCACCACCCTCGGCCCTCCGGCACCGCCCAACCCCTTCGCTGAAGCCGACGCTCCCAAATTCGAAGACATCGAGGACCAGCTTACGGCGGTTGAGCGCACCATCTACACTCGCCGCAGCAACCGGCTGTTCAAGAAGAAGAAGGTCCCGGAGGCATTGCTTCGTCGAGTGGTCGAGGCAGGGCGCTTCGCACCCTCCCAAGGCAACTGCCAGCCGTGGAGTTTCGTCGTCATTGCAGATCGCGATCTGCTCGACCGGATTGGCGCCGCGGGCGCGGCGCGGGCAATGCCAGTCAACCTGCTGTCCCGGCTGACACCGAACAACTTCGATCAAAGACTAGCCCATGGCATCGACACCATCGCGTCGAGCCAGAGTTGGGACGTGTTCCTCCACGCGCCGGCACTCGTGATTGTGCTCGGCGACCGCCGGGGAATTGGCGATCCGCTCATTGATTGCTCGTTGGCCGCGCACAACATGGTGCTGGCCGCGCACTCGATTGGTCTCGGTACTTGCTATGTGGGCTTCGTCAAGATGCTCAATACCTACCCAGATCTACGAAAAGAACTGGGCATCGAGTGGCCCTACAAGGTCATGACGTCGGTGGCCATTGGCTACCCCCGCACGCGCATCGATCGCGCAGTGGCGCGCGAACGCCCGCGCGTCACTTGGTTTCCGGCGGACCGCAGCGGTCCCCGGGTGGAGGACTGAACATGGCCATTGCCGAATACCCTTTCGACTCACATTTCGCGACCATCGACGGCCAACGTTTGCACTACTTGGACGAAGGCAGCGGCGAGCCCATCCTGTTTCTGCACGGCAACCCCACGTGGTCCTACCTGTACCGCCACATCGTCCGCGAGCTCAGGACCGACTACCGCTGCATCGCGCCGGATCATCTGGGCTTCGGCTTCTCCGACAAACCGCGTTTGGGCGACTACTCCATGCGCGCACACATCATGCGCTTGGAGAGCCTAGTGAAGAAACTGGATCTACGAGATCTGACCGTGGTCGTGCAGGATTGGGGCGGCGTGATCGGTCTCGGTTGGGCCGTGCGCAACAAGGACCGGGTGAAACGCTTGGTCATCATGAACACGACCGGGTTCACTCCCAAGGACAGCCGCGCACTTTGGAAAGTGCGACCCTTGCCCTTGGGGCTACTCATGCTCTGGCCGCTGAAGATCCCGGTGCTGGGTGAAGTGTTCGTGCAGGGCCTGAACGGATTCGTGAACCGGATGATCCCTGCCGGTATCGTTCACAAGCAGCGCCTGACGCCCCAAGCCATGGCGGGCTATCGGGACCCTTACCCCACCTGGGCATCACGACGTGCACACCTAGCCAGTGTGCGACAGATCCCCATTACGCGAAGGCACCCGACGTGGCGCCTCTTGTCGGAGATCGGTGCCGAGCTCGACGGCTGGCGCGTGCCCACGCAGATCCTTTGGGGCATGAAGGATCCTGTCTTCACTCCGTGGTTTTTGGAAGAGTTCGAGCGGCGGCTGCCAAACCACGCGCCCACGGTTCGTATCGAAGATGCCAGCCACTTTCTTCAAGACGACACGCCCCAGCCCATCGTCGCGGCGATCCGCGCCCACATGGAGCGCGGCACGAAGCGGCGAGAATATTCCACGCAACCTGCTACCGGAGCATGAGGTCGACCATGAAGAAGGTTTTACTAACAACTCCCTATGGTCCCTACGACGTTGCGTGGGGCGAAGACATGTTGGATTTGATGAGCTCACGCTTGGCGCGTGGCCACGGCGTTACGCCCATGCGGTCTTCGTTGCCAACCTGGGGGCTCTACTTGATCGCGGAGAATCTCGAGAGTTCGGCAACCGTGCTGGAATACCCCAAGTGGGACGACTTCTTCCGGGAACTCGACAAGGGTTATGACGTCGTCGGGATCCAGCTGAAGACAATCAACAACGAACGCACTGCGCGGATGATAGAGGCCATCCGCGATCGCAGTCCGAACACAGAGATCGTGATCGGCGGCTACGGCGTGTCCGCCCTCGACGACGTCTTGCCTGGGGATACGCACGGGTTCGCTCAGTACATCAAAGAGAATGCGGACCACCTGTGTCGAGACGAGGGGGTGCGCTACATGCGGCAGCTACTCGGCGAAAACACCGACCGGCCCATCACCCAGTTCGAAATGCCCTACGCCCGCTACCATCTGCCGGGCATGCGGTCCTTCGATCTGAAGATCCCGGCCGTGCTCGTGGCTCTGGGCTGCCCCTCGGCCTGCGACTTCTGCAACACCTCGGCGTTCTATCGGCACAAGAAGATCTACATCGCTGAGCCCGAGCAGACCGTTGCCTTCATCCGAGGCCACGTCGAGCGCCTGGGCGCCGAAACTCTGAACGTTGTGCTCTTCGACGAGGACATATTCCTCAATCCGGAATACGTCCGTGAGCTCGGGCGGCTGCTGCGCAAAGATCGCAAACTCTGGGGCGTTCGCTGGATCTCCTTCGGTTCGGTCCGGTCACTGAGCCAATATGACGTAGAGGAGATCCGCGAATGTGGCTGCGGCGGCGTGTGGATCGGCGTGGAGTCCGGCATGTGCGAGCAAGAGCGCAGCAAGACCGGCTACGCAAAGCGAGAGGGCAGTCGCGAACCGCCTGAACTCTTCGACGACCTTCGACGTCACGGCATCGAAACCATCGGCTCGATGATTCTGGGGTTGGACTTTCACACCCCTCAGAACATCAAAGACGACATCGACTACTTCGTGAAACTGAAACCCACTTTCTACCAAGTGAGTCCGCTCACGCCTTGCCCGGGCACGAAACTTTACCGTGACTTGCAGCAGAGCGGCAGGCTGTTCGACAGCTACGACCACACCAGCTTCCATCTTTGGAAAGACGACGTGTTCCAACACGACAACTTCGCACCTGGTGAGATCAAGCAGTACTACGATCTCGCCCACGAGAAGCTGCGGACGGAGAACGGTCCACCGGTGATGCAGTTCACTGAAGCCAGCTTGCTCGCGTACGAAACCCTGAAAGACTCCAAGAGCGAGTATCTGCGCCATCAAGCCAAGCTCGCCAAGGACATGGCGATGGGAGCGCTGCCCATCATTCGCACCATCGCGAACCACCCAGCGTCGCCCAAAGTGTTGGCGCGTGCGCGCGGCCTGGAAGCGCAAGCGTCACGGCTTTTCGGCCCGGAGTCGCTGAAGCAACGTCTGCTGGGCAAGGCCATCGAACTCGCAGCCCACCTTGGTGCCGAGCGCCTCGATCCCCTGGAGCGTCCGACCGTCGTGTCTGATCCGGAAACGCGCATCACGGACTACAACCTCCCGGATCACCACGAACCAAGAACGCGATCCGTGGAGGCAGAGCGGCGCAGGTCCAAGCGGCGGGAACGGACCCTACCGCAACAAAGTGTGGGCCCTCTGCGAAGCGCTAGCACGCCGCGGCGGCGCGTCGCCGAGACCAAAGGTCGCCTGCGGGTAATTCAAGAAACGACGACGGAGGTCGTCTTCGTCGAGCACACCCACGAGCGGGCCCGTGCGCGCGAGCCCAACGAATAGGCGCGTCACTCCGCGGGCATGGCCATGGCGCAGCCGTGCACCGGAAGCCGCCGCGACGTGGGCATGGCTTGGGGCAGGGAGGTGAGGCTACCCAGGTCAACCGGGGCGTGTTCCGGCGCGTGGGGATCGCGACCCAGCCAGCGGTTGACGCGTTCCGCTGCATGCATGGCAGCGTCATCTAGCAGGGAACCGACGAGGTTCGCGGAAAGTCCACCCTGCAGACGGAACGCGTCACGAGTCGTCTGCTCCCTGCCGCCGGTTCGGTGCTCCGTGCGCAGCAGGCCCGGCTGTTGCAGCAGGCGCATCTTGCGCAGCCCTAGAGAAGCTAGATAGAGCGCGGGCGCACCGGCGTCCATCACGCGTTCCGAAGCAGACGGCTCTCCCGTCCACTTGATCAGGTCTTTGCGCAGCGCACTCGCGCGCAGTCGTACTTCTGGGCTTGGGGAGAACGCCAGCGTGGCTGCGATCAGCGGCAACACACCGCGCGCGTCGTTGCGAAGGCGCTCCGCGCGCTGGCGTAGCAGGGGGCTTTCGTCGTTGCGGAGGTTCTTGAAGCCCTCCAGCCATACGCGCGCCAAGCGCATGGGGCTCGGGCCCAGGCGTTCGAAGTCTGCGCGATAGAGCGCCCGCTGGAGTTCCTCGATCTTCTCCGGATGCTCGAAACGGGGGTGTTCGAAGTGCATCGAGAAGCCGTCCCAGCGGCGTAGATCTGGGGCGCCTTTGTAGCGGTCCCGATAGCGACCTTCTTTGATCACCTGCTCGTGGAAGGGTGTCCCCGGGAACGCAAAGTAGATCAGGCATTGGACGAGTCCGGGTTCCAGGGCCATCAAGGCCTCGAACTCGCGCCAAACCACAGCTTCGTCTTGATAGGGAAAACCGATGATCATACTGGTCAAGGTCCCGCAGCCCACGGCTTTGAGTTCCCGGTACAGCTGCGGCAGCGGTTTTCCGCGTTGCTTGAGATAGCCGGAGTCGGCTCCTTCGAATGCGTTCCAGATCAGGTCGAAACCCATCTCGGCGACTTCCCGCGCGGAGAATTGCGACAGCCCACGCACGCTGCCGAACCCCATGATGGACAGGTCCTGGCCGCCTTCTCGCACGCAATCCAAGAACTCCATGGCGCGACGCCGGTGTAGGAAGAAGTCTTCGTCGATGACGATGAAGCCGCTCATCTGCTGCCCCTCGTCCATGCAGCGCTTCCTGGTTGCCATCATGGCGTCGTACAGATCGCGGCCTCCACTTGAGAAGGGCACGTACTTCTGTTTGAAGAAGTGGGACGTGCAACAGAAGTCGCAGCCGTTGGAGCAACCGAGCCCCGCGGTGACGTGGCCGACGACCGTGGGGATCTGGAAATCCATCACCCGGGCGCTCGGGATGGGCGCATGGGGGTGGCGAAAGGGCGTGTCCAGGGGTTCTCCGAGCTCGCGGCGCATGAAGCCGACGCCTTCCTCACGGCAGACGGCGTCGCTGTAGGGCGACAAAATTTCGTCAGGCAACACGGTGCCGTAACCGCCCAAGATGATCTTCGCAGCCGGGGCGTGCTTTCGAACCAGTGCCGCCATCTCTCGCACTTTATGAAACGTCGCGACGACGAAGTTGATGCCGACGTGTGTGTATTGCCCGCTCTTCAGCTCCCGAACGAACTGGCGCTTGGACGGATAGTGCAGGGTGACCGTCGGGGTCTGCACGTTCTCCGCAAGATAGTCCAAAGCCCAGACGCGGATGACCTGACGCAAACTGAAAGGTCCTTGCGCTCGGGTCACCTGCGCATGAAATAGCTCGGCTCCCACTGAGTCGCCCTCGCCCGCGCCTCCGAAGGGGCGGATCACACTGGTGAGCAATAGCTTGTGCTGGCTTGACTGCATCGAAGCAGAATAGTCGCGGGGACCAGTCACGCGGGATCACGGGACTGTCACGATTTGTTCTCGGCCTTGATCGGCGTCAAGCGCAAGGCCTTGAACGCCACCCTGGCTCCCGAGTGCGAGTGGCCTCGTCCGGAGTCAGAGCCAGCGAGAGAATGCCCGTGGCTCAGTGGCTCTTGACGTCCAGGGTCACTGCGCGACTCGTGACCGGAAGACTCTCCAGACTCAGCGCGAACACGCTCGTGGTCGTGGGCGCATCCGGGGACGTGACGCAGCTGGCGGATGACGTGAACGTCAGGGGTTGGGTGCTGAGCCCACTTGCGGGCGCGAAGTTGATGGCACCGTTGGCCATGGGCACCTCGAACAGCCAGTGACCTCCTGGCGCTGCTTCGGTCACCGTGGTGGTCGCCGCAACTAGGAGCCCGCCCTGTTGCGTGATGCGCGCAGTGGCCGGCCCCGAGGTCGTGCTGCCACCGTACGTTTCGAGCCAAGCGAAGTGGCCTGTGGAGTCTGCGCCTGCCACAAACACGCGGTTGTCGGGGGTCTTGGCCCAGCGCCCGGTGACGCGCAACTCGCCTGTGGAGAGCTGAATCACGCTACTCGGCTCGAGGCCCAGGATGGGGGTGATGGACGTCTCCGTGGCCCAGGCCGGCGTTTGCTCGCTGCCCTCGGCGCTGAGGCGCAGCAAGAGCGCGCGCGTGTGGGTTGCGTAGTACCAGCCGCTGACGATCAAGTTCCCGTCCATGGTTTCGGTCGCAGCCGTCAACGTCGGCTCGCCGCCCACGCAGCCTTCGACGTGCTTGGCCCAGCGCAAGTCGCCATTCGGCTCCGCGCGCAGAACGAAGGAGCGCGAGCTACCCGTGAAGGTCTGCGCTTCTCCCACTAACAGCGCGCCGTCGGCCAAGGGCAAGATCCCCCGGATCGCCTCATGGTAGTCCGGCGAGCCCCAGGTCCAAGCGCGCTCGAAGGAGCCGTCCTTGCTCAACAACACCAACAACGCCTGACGGTCTCCGGTGCCCCCACCGGTCTTGGGACGATACGCGCCAGCGAGCCAGATCCGACCATCGATCTGTTTCATGGCGCGGAAGCCGTTTTCCACCGTGTCACTCTGCAGCGCTACGCCCCACAGCGCTTCGCCGCTGCTGGTGAGCTTTGCCAAGGCGTTTTCGTGGGTGCTGACCAAGATCCCCGCGTCCAACATGGGCACCGCGTGCCGCGGCCGCAGCGGCACGCTGCTCGCGCCCTCTTGCCGCGCGATTTCTCGCGTCCAGGTGGGCGTGCCGTTCTCTTCGACTTTCGTCACCAGCTTGCTTCCGGTGCTCGTCAACAAGAGCCGTCCGTCGTGGGCTAGCTCTAGCTGGGTGGAGTCGTCGTCGGTGCCGGTGGTCCATACGCTCTTTGCGTAGCTCTTGGACCATGGCGTGATTTTGGCGTCTGTCGGCGGTGGGGTTGGGGGCGGCTTGCATGCGCCGGACGCGAGCTCGACGGGATCCCCCAGGGCGAGCCCCGGAACGGCGAAGGAGGCCAAGGTCCGTCCGAAGACACCGATGCTAGCGCCCGCACCCGCTTCGAGACCGGCCTCGAGCTTCCAACACGGCGTTCGGTTGCGATCGAGATCCACCTCACCGAAAGCGCTCACCGACGCGTAGGGCCCAGCGAATCCGAAGAGCATCAGCCCGAGACGCAACTCGAGCTCCGCGCGAATGCTCGCCAGGGACGAGACTGTGGCCGAGGGTTCGATTGCGTCGAAGGTCGGACCGGAAACGAAGGGATAGGGAAAACCAACGTCCGCGTCGTAGTCAAACCCAACGCCCACCTTGGCGCCCACGCCGAAGCCCATCTGCAGCTCACCGGTGATCCCTCCGCCGACGGTGCTCACCAGGCTGACGGTCGGAAGGAATACCAGCGGCCCGATGCTGATGGGCGGCGTGACGGTGAAGTTCGCCAGCTCGTCCTCGCGCTCGATCTGAAGGGCGGACTTGCCGACGATGTCGAGCAACACGTCGAAGTCGCCCTCCACCTTGAACCCCGTCTTCAAGTTCAGCAGCTCTCCCAAGCTGGCATGACCCGTGAACAGCCCCACCACGTCTTCCAACAAATCATCGAGAGCCGAAAGAGCCTCGGCCGCGGTCTTGTCAGCCCAGTCGAAATTCAACCAGAACTTGAAGGTGACCGTGGCCACCATCTTGCCGTTGGCTTCGACGCGGTCTTCGGTGCTCCCCTGACCGTCTCCGTCCGTCAAGACCTTGCTGAAGGACGCGTCGCCGAGGGGCAACGTGACTTGGATCGACTGCTGGGACGTGCCCAGGCCCGGGCCGGCCTCCGCTGCAACCGGCACGGCCTGTTGCGCGCGTCCGTCGAAGGGCAGCGTGGTGTCCAACGCAAGGCGACGAAAGGCGTGAAACACCGTCGCGGGCTTGGTCGCGACGATCAGATCTGGCCCGCTGGCGTCCACGGCCAGCACGCGCCGCAGGATCCCGTAGGGCGCGGCTGGTGTCACGCCGCCGAGCAGGAATTGATCCGGGGCGATGCCATCGAGCTGCGACGGAGCGCCCTCGAACACCAGCTGCCCCGCGTCCGCGCTTCTTAGTGCTGCCAGCGTGGCGTCGTCCAACTCCACGGTGTGTTCGAATAGCTCGTATTCGAGGGTTGCGGGTCGCTGGGGCGCGTCATCCGACGAACAGCCCAGCGCAAAAAGTGCGAACACCAACAGCGCGCACCAACGCAACCACTGCGCGCCAAACACATGCTTCACTACGTGTGTCGAATCCACGGCAGCTAGGTAACCACCGCCACACTGCTCGTCAAAACGATCGATGCACCGAAGCGCTCTGCGTTACGCTTCAGCATGACGCTCGTCAGCCAGGCGTCTCCAAGTCGGACAAACTTGCGAGTCGGGCAATTGCTCACGAAATTTTAGCGCGTTGACGTTCGGGTAGGCGGAACCAATCGTGTATCTACGATGAACGACCAGGCCGCATCGCGTTGCTGCCCGGCGCCAAACGACGCGCCCGATCTGCAACCCATTGAAGGCGGACACGCGGACGCGGAGCTTGCGGCGCTTGCGAAGGCGATTGCGCATCCGGCCCGGGTGCAGATCGTTCGCATCCTGGTGCGCAAGACGTCCTGCGTCTGCGGCGACATCGTTGACGAGGTGGCCCTTGCGCAATCGACGGTCTCGCAACACCTCAAGACCTTGAAGGAGGCTGGGCTCATTCGAGGAGAGATTGACGGCCCGCGCGTTTGCTACTGCATCGAGCCGCGCGCACTGCGCCGCCTCAAGGCGCTCGTTGGGGGCCTATGAACGTGTGTGTCCCGATGTCATCGCTTGTCGATGGAAAGGAAATCTCGTGTCACTGAGCATTGTCGTTTTCGACCCCGCCATGTGTTGCTCCACTGGGGTCTGTGGACCGTCCGTCGATCCACAACTTCCTCGATTCGCCGCGGACCTCGACTGGGTGAAGAGCCAGGGGGTTTCCGTCGAGCGGTTCAACCTGTCGCAGCAACCCGCGGCCTTCGCGGGGGACGAAACCGTAAGGCGCGTCCTGGAAAGGGACGGCGAAGCAGGGCTTCCCCTCGTGAAGGTAGACGGCGAGGTCAAATGTAGCGGCCGGTATCCTTCCCGGGAGGAGCTGGCCGGCTGGGCGGGCGTTGCGCTGGCGGACCCAGGGCTCGCCAGCGCTCCTGCGGTCGAGGCGGCGCCTCCCGCGAAATCGAGCGGTTGCTGCGGCGCGGCGAAAGCCGAGACGTCCGCGGGCAAGAAGTCCGGTTGCTGTTGAAAGGAACTGCCATGTCCACACTGATCGAGAGTCCCACTCGCATCTTGTTTTTTACTGGCAAGGGCGGAGTGGGCAAGACGTCTGCGGCGTGCGCGACCGCCATCGGCCTCGCGGACTCGGGCCGGCGCGTGCTGCTCGTCAGTACGGATCCAGCTTCAAATCTGGACGAAGTGCTTGGCGTAGATCTCGCGGCAACGCCGACTCAGGTCCCGAAGGTGACGGGCCTTTCGGCGCTGAACATCGATCCCGAACAAGCAGCGCACGACTATCGCGAACGTGTCGTCGGGCCTTACCGCGGCGTGCTGCCCGAGGTGGCCATCGCGAGCATGGAGGAGCAGCTCTCCGGCGCCTGCACGGTGGAGATCGCCGCGTTCGATGAATTCTCGAAGCTGCTCGGCGACGAGGTGGCGACAGCCGAGTTCGACCACGTCGTCTTCGATACGGCGCCTACCGGGCACACCCTGCGATTGCTCGAGCTGCCCGCGGCGTGGACGAGTTTCATCGACGACAACGTCGGAGGAACCTCTTGCCTCGGCCCCCTTTCCGGACTGAACGAGCAGAAGGCGCTGTACGCCAAGTCCAACGAAGCGCTTCGGGACGCCGGGCGGACGACGTTGGTTTTGGTCGCCCGACCGGAACGCTCTTCCCTGCGGGAGGCCGAGCGAACTCGCGTGGAGCTTGCGCAGCTGGGGGTCGCTAACGTCCGACTGATCTTGAACGGAGTATTCGAGGCGCGGGATCCGAGCGACGCTACCGCGGTCGCCATGGAGGCTCGCGGACGCGCTTCCCTCGAAGCATTGCCTGCGGGTCTACGCCAAGTCCCGCGGGTCGATGTGCCCCTGCTGCCCTTTGGGCTCGTCGGGATCGACGCGCTCCGCAAGATGGGCACGCCGACAGAAAGCTTGCGCGAGCCGGCGCCAGTTGTGGCCACGGGCAACCTTCCCACAGAGCGCATCGACGCGCTGGTGGACGAGTTCGCCAAACGAGGCAAAGGCGTCGTGATGACGATGGGCAAGGGCGGCGTCGGCAAAACAACCGTCGCGGCCCGCGTGGCCAGCGAGCTAGCACTGCGGGGCTTTGCAGTGACGCTCACGACGACCGATCCAGCCGCGCACGTTGAGCAGGCCGTGCGTGAGCTGAGTGCGGGCGCGTCGGGCCTGCGTGTGGCGCGCATCGATCCGGAGCTCGAGACCCGACGCTACACCGACGAGGTGATGGCGACAGCGGGAGAAAGCCTGGACGCCCAGGGCAAAGCGCTTCTCGAAGAGGACCTGCGCAGTCCGTGCACCGAGGAGATCGCGGTATTCCGCGCTTTCGCCGAAACCGTGGCGCAGGGAGAAGACCGCTTCGTCATTATCGACACAGCTCCGACAGGGCACACGCTGCTCTTGCTAGACGCGGCCGAGTCGTACCATCGCGAGGTGCTGAAGAAACCGAGCGGTAGTCCGCAGGCCGTGCAACGACTGCTGCCCCGCCTGCGGGATCCTGCGTTTACCCAGGTGCTGCTGGTGACGCTGCCTGAGGCGACGCCCATTCACGAGGCGATGCAGCTGGAGCGCGATCTTGCACGCGCGGACATCAAGCCCTACGCCTGGATCGTGAACCAGAGCCTCACTCCACTCTGCGTAACAGACCCGGTGCTCTCTGCTCGGCGCGCGCAGGAGGCGCGGCACCTCGAGGAACTCGTCGGCCATGCTGGACGTATCGTGCTGGAACCATGGAGCGTCGGTCTTTCCCCACGGCTCGCCATGAGCGCGTCGGCGGGCCCCGCAGCAGCGTGAAAGGCACTCTTGATACCTACGTCAAATCGTTCTGGTGCTGGGCCGCATTCTGCGGTGGCGCAACCAAGGGCATACCTCATGGTGATGGTTGTCGTCAGTTTGCTGCTGCACGCGTCGATCGTTTGGTCAGCCGGGGCGAGCAGTCCTCCGCCCACCGCGGCGAGTGTGACTCCCGCAACCAAGACCGCGGCCGAAACGAAGCGTCCGGCCGAAGCTTGGGCCTTTGAGAACCCTTTCGCCACGGCCTATGCCAGTGGCCCCAGTCTGTTTCGCGTCGGGCTACACGTGGGCTCGGTCCACCGCGATGGCATCGGTCCGAGCGTGACGTTGGTGCCATGGGAGTACCTTCGGGCAACGGTGACTTACGGCTACAGAACCCAACACTCGGCAGCTGGGTTGGTGTCGGTCCCCATTTTCCCCCGTGCCCTGATCACGCCTTACGTCACTGCCGGCTACGCTCTGGGCATCGCAGCGCTGCCGCAGGGGATCCGACTCTTCAGCCACCAGCTCGTCGCTGGACTCGGGCTTGAGGCTCGGGTGCTCGACCGCTACGTGATCGGCGGAGAAATGACGGGCAACTGGATCTTCCGGCAGACGCTTCGGGAAAAGACGACCACGCACTTGTTGGAGCCCGGGATACCATTGAGTGTTCAGGGCGGATTCCACGTCGGAGTACAGCTGCCGTGATGGGGCGCTTCGCCGCTGGCTTCGCCATGAGCGCCGCTCTGCTCACGATCGGCTGCGGCCCGGACTATTACGACGACGTTCTTCTCATTGGCCATCGCGGCAGCCCGACGGGCGCGCCCGAGAACTCCCTCGCTGGTTTCGAACTTGCCTATGAGCAAGGAGCTGACGGCGTCGAGTTCGATGTTCAGCGAACCCGCGACGGACACAACGTTGTCATGCACGATGTGACCGTGGACCGGACGACCAGTTGCACCGGTCGTGTTGGTGACTACCCGCTCGAAGAGATCCGTGCGTGCACCCTCAGCAATGGGGAGCCCGTCGTCACGCTCGACGAGATGCTGTCGTCCATCAATGGACTGTTCAAGATCTTATTCCTAGAGATCAAGGTGCCCGAGGATGCGCCGCCTCCGGACGAGGAGATTGTTGCGCAGGTGGACGATGCCGTCGCGGCAGTTCTGGCGTCGGGGTATGCCGAGAAGATCGTCATCATTAGCTACAGCGACGTGGCGTTGCGGCGCATCGCGGCGCGTCAGACTGACGGTGTCGCTGGCGGATGGGATGATTTCACGACGGAGGGCATTAGTGGTGCTAGCCGCTACAATATGCCATGGGTGCTTATGCCAGTCCGTACAGTCGAGCCGTGGATGGGCGACATCGTAATCGGGCTCGGCAAGCAACTCGCGGTCTATCAAGTCGTGACCGTGAGCGAGTTCGTACGCGCGGTTGAAGGACGCGCACGCGCGATCATGGTCGACAGTCCGCCGACGCTGGCGTCGTTGCTGGGGCGCAAACCCCGCAAGCTGCCCCGCGACTGATTGGCGCGGTGACTATCCATTGCCATTGGCGCGGCGACCGCGCTCGTGTTCGCGGCATTGGGCGCACATGTGATCTTTCATCAAGCATGGCCTTGATCAGAAGTGAATGACGGTGCGGATCGACTTGCCTTCGTGCATCAGGTCGAAGGCCTCGTTGATCCGCTCTAGTGGAAGGGTGTGGGTCACGAATGGATCCAGGTCGAGCTCGCCGCTCATGCACTGCTCCACCATGCCTGGCAGTTGAGTGCGCCCGCGAACGCCACCGAACGCGCTCCCGCGCCATACGCGACCGGTGACCAGCTGGAACGGCCGCGTGCTGATCTCCTGACCGGCGGCGGCTACGCCGATAATGATGCTCTCGCCCCAGCCCTTGTGGCAGCACTCGAGCGCCGATCGCATGACGTTGACGTTGCCGATGCACTCGAAGCTGAAGTCGACCCCGCCGTCCGTCATCTCGACGATGACGTCCTGAATGGGGGCGTCAAGATCCTTCGGGTTGATGACGTCGGTGGCCCCCAGTTGCTTGGCAAGCTCGAACTT
This sequence comes from uncultured Polyangiaceae bacterium, assembly GCA_965369205.1. Lineage (GTDB taxonomy): Bacteria > Myxococcota_A > Polyangia > Polyangiales > Polyangiaceae > JACKEA01. Next base: position 28,887 of record CBDUPW010000026.1, read on the forward strand.
GGTGGGGTTGAGATCGATACCGATGATGCGAGACGCGCCGGCCTGCTGCGCTCCCATGATCGCCGCCAAACCGATCCCGCCCAAGCCGAAGATCGCGACGGTATCGCCGGATTGAACTTTGGCGGTGTTGTGGATGGCGCCGAGGCCGGTGGTCACCCCGCAGCCCAGCAAGCACACCTTTTCGGCCGGAGCGTCCGGATGGATCTTCGCCAAGGCGATCTCGGGGACCACGGTGTACTCACTGAACGTGCTGGTGCCCATGTAGTGAAATAGCGGCTTGCCCTGGTACGAGAAGCGGCTGGTTCCGTCAGGCATCAAGCCCTTGCCCTGGGTCGCCCGCACCGCCTGGCAGAGGTTGGTCTTGCCCGACTTGCAGAATTTGCACTGACGACACTCCGCTGTGTAGAGCGGGATGACATGGTCACCGACGGCAAGACCGGTGACGTCGGCGCCAACCTCCACGACCCTGCCAGCCCCCTCGTGCCCCAACACCGAAGGGAATAGGCCCTCCGGATCCGAGCCGCCCAGGGTGTAGGCATCGGTGTGGCAGACGCCGGTGTGAGTGATCTGCACCAACGCCTCTCCGGCTCGAGGGCCAGCGACATCGATCTCAACGATCTCAAGGGGCTTTTTTGCTTCGAAGGCTACAGCTGCGCGGCTTTTCATGGGGACTCCTGATGCATAGGGTGCCGGCCCGACACGGGCTACTAGGTAACGGTGTCGAGCACCGACTTGAGGTAGCGGTCTACGACCCCAGTCATTTCTAGCAGACTCTTCTTAGGTGGTGCGAGCGCGCAAGCACGAACGTCGCCGTGGATCTACCAAGATGGAGCCATTCAGGAGCAGATCGATGCCAGTTTGGCAGCCGAGGTGAGACGCGCGCGCGAACATCGAACACTTCGACTAGCCGTATCGCGGAGCGTCATCACAGGAGCAGCAGCGGCAACTCTCTGAACTCGACGGCAATGGGGTAGGCGAGGCCGCTCATGGCCAGCTGGTCTTCGTCTTTGGTGTTCATCACCAATACGTCGATTTCGTATTCCTCCACCAAACGCTGGCAGTCCGCGATGTGGTGTCCCATTCGGACCACGCTGTCGACCTTCAGGTCGGGTCGGCTCACGGCCAGCGCCTGCTGGCACGACCGCACATAGTCCCTCGGTTCTTTGAGCAGTTGCTCGGGGATGTCGACTCCAGCTTCGTCTGTGTCGATGCTGGGGATCTTGCTGATGACTTCCATATAGCGCGCGAGGATCTTGTCATCCTCCAGATGTGCCAAGCACAGCGTGCCGCCGGTCTGCGTGATGCGTTCGCCGTAGCTGACCAGGGCGTCGGAACCCGTCAGGTGGTCCGTCAGAACCATGACTCGATCGGTGTTTTCGCAGCGTGAAGACAGCCGGCCCGCCTCGTCTGGCAAGGGGACGAGCAGCACGGGCGTCGAGGTTGCCTGGGTCAGCACGTCCACGTGCGAGCCCAAACTGAAGGGGAAGTGTTTGGCTCGACCTTTCACGTTGCGGTACGCGACGATGAGGTCGGGTCGATCCCGTTCTACCCGCTCCAGGGTCTGACCGACGTTGTCGAAATCATCGCCGCTCATTTCGATGAATTCCGCGTCGTCGCCGACCACGCTCAGAAACTGCTTGAGGTCACTCGTGAAAAGCCGCGTGTCTTCGGCGCTCAGGTCCGTGACGACCAGCACACGCCCCAGCGATACTTCCCGAGCCTCGAAGCGCCGCTTGCTCGCGGACTTGAAGACGCTGGCGAATTCGTCGAGCTTGAGCATCGCCACGTATCTAAAAGGGATCTCCGAAAGTGCGCAACCAACTCTGCGGAGGCACCCCAAAGCTCGGGAGTTATCCGCAGCCCGCTGCGGCGGGGTGGGGCTACAACGCAGACAATTTCCCGGCGCCGGATCCTAAAGATCCCAGAAGATCCAAATAGTTACGCTGAGTATGGGGTGAGTGACGGGAATTCACCCAATCTTGAATGGGTACCAGGAGTTAGCAGCGCAAATTGTCTACAAAGTGGCTGCGAGGCACTAGCAGCGAGGCTGCTCGAAGCAACGGCGGAGGGTGAGCCGCGAGCGGAAGCCTTGGCCGAGGCTCTCGCAGACGTCGTCCTCAGCGCGGAGCCGCTGCGGCTAGCCCGAGCCGTACTGGCGGGTGGGCCCCACATGCTCGATCGAGCCCTGGAGCTTGCCGCGCTGGTCCTGCCACCCCCGCCGACCGCGACGATCGGTGCTCGGAAGCACCCAAGGGGGGCCAAGTGAGTCTCTCCCGCCATCCGAGACACCCCCGCCCCCACGCTGTCGATGGGTTGGGCCGGTCGAGGCTCGAGCGCCGTGTCGTCCTTCGTCAGACGCGCGCCCGGGTCGAAACAACCAGAATTCCCGCGTTTTGCACCCAGCTTGGTGTGAGCGTGGTGCTGGGTTGGTCACGAGTTTTGCGTCGTTTGGTGCACCAAACCCGGCACCAAAGCGCGCACCAAACCCCCACCAAGAACACGCCCCGGACCGCACCAAGGCTCCGGAAGAAAGGCGGAACGCCATGAACCCAGACACGATTCGAAAACTCCTGACTGCCGTCCTCTCGTTCAGAGAGCCCTGCACCTCCGAGCAAATCGCGCTCGAGGTTTACCCACATTCCAAGGCCTGGAGGCGGTCTAGGAAGATTGTTGCGTCCGCCGCTGGCGTTGCGGGCCGCCTGCGGGCACGGGGGCTGCTGCGACGCACGGGTGATGGGCGCTGGTACGTCTCTGAGGCCGGGCAAGCCTATCTAGCGCAGGTTCCGGACCCGTCGCCAGAAGGCGCCGGTACTCGCTCGCGTGCGCCGGTGTCTGCCCTGGCGCGGCGCCATGGCCATGCGTCTGCACCGCAGCTTGCGTCGCCGACGTGGGTTCCGTGGACCGCCGCGCCGGGCGGATTTCTCTGGTTCGACGGGCAGACCTGGTGGTGGCCGGACGGCTACGGCGGCTGGTGGCCTTGGGCGACTTCGGCGTCTTGAGCGGCGCGCGCAAGCGGTTTTCGAGGGGGGAGAAATCAAGGAGATACTGAAATGGAACGACTGAACACGACTTTCGACGATCTACTCAACCACCCTATTGGCGCGGGCCTCGGGGCCGCTCCGGAGTGGGGCCGGATGAGGAGGACGAAATGGAGGATGACATCGAGGATGAAGACTACGACGAAGAGAGCGACGAACTCGGAGACGTGGACGACGAAGACCTTGAGGAATGGATCGGCGACGATCTAGAAGCCGATTCCGAAGCCGACGAACAGAGCGATGACGAGAACGAGGACGACGAATACGACGAAGCGATCGACGACGAGAACGAGGACGACGAATACGACGAGGTGATCGACGAATACGCACTGGCCACCGACGATGACGACGACCTGGACAGCGATGACTCAGAAGGTGATCAGGGCCGCGAACAAAGCGACGGAGAGGAGGTCGAACAGTGCTGATGGCGAGTTGAGCGCCTCTGTCGGCGTTCGCCTCGCTCCAACGGCGTCCACCGGGTCTTGACGGTGGGCGCCCGAGCGAGCGATATCGGGCCGGGGGAGCGCGGCACCCAGGTGGCGGCGACTCTTCTCCCTGATCGAAACTGCGAAGCTCCTGGTCGTCGACCTCTCCGCCTACTTGCACGACGCCGCGCGCGCCCGCGAGCGCGGCGAAGTGCTGCTCCCGCCCGAGTTCGCGCGGGCTCGAGCGGCGGAATGGGCCCAATCTCCCGCAGCCGAAAGTGCCCCGGCCGTCAACACGGGGCAGGGAGAGCACTCACGTTCGATGATTGGCGAAGGCTGGTCTCTCCGGCAACGTGATCAAAGCGCGATGTGAATGTCTTTGGGTTTGGGGTCGGTTCGATGTGGCGTACCTGGGGCGCTGCTCTCGCCCTTCCCCGCGCGGTGCGTCAGCGCACCGGGCGGTGAGGCGGCTCGCTGCAATGTCACTGTTCGCGTGCATCCCGGCGACGACGCCGCATTGCCGCAGGAGTGCGCCCTCCAGCAACCGCGGAAGCTCCTGCACGCTGGGGCGAGCACGAGGGTCGACTGCCAGCATGCGACCGAGCAGCACCGAGAGCGAGCCCGCTGCTGCCAGGTCCAACGCCCGCCTGCCGTCGTAGAAGTGTCCATACACCTGATAGTTCGGGAAGAGCGGGCTGCCCGTGACCAGCTCGTAGAGGATGGCCCCGAGGCCAAATACGACAGCCTTGGAACCGTCGGGGTCCTGCGATCTGGTCTCTGGTGCGTGATAACGCGGGCGCGCCAACCATGCTTCGGTCAGATAGCCGGCTCCAAAGCAGGCCGCCTTGAAGTCCTCCAACTTGGTCGCGCCGTCTGGGCCGATGAAAATATCGTCGGGTGAGATGCACCTTGGTGCCAGGCCGTGTTGCTCCAGCACGTCCGTGGCTCTGGCGACGGCTGTGATGTGGGCGACGGCACGCGGAACGGGCATTGAACCCCCCTTCACAAGCCAGTCGCCCAGCCGTGCCAGGCCGCACCTTCCTTGAGCGACCCAAACCGAGCGCGGTATTCGCAGCGCGCCAGCTGCATGCACTTGCACCACATTCGGGTGCAGCACGGCTCGTCGCGCGCGAGCGAAGCCTCGGACCCGTTCGTCCGCGGACGAACCGAGGCTCAGACCCGTGTACGTGAGTGTCAAGTCGACGACACGCGTCGAGCACTCTCGCTGCGCGAGATAGCATTCACTGACGTACACGTCGTCGAAGCCCACGAACTGCCGGATGATGTACGGCCCCACTTCGGCCCCCGGCCCAAAGTGGGGTTCCCGAACGTCCCACAGCAAGCGGGCGAGCGCCTCGTCCATGATCTCATCCATGGAGTTTGGTAGATCGGGATCTTTCACCCGCTGCCTAGCCTTCCCAGCAGGCTTGCCGATCGCGATTTGAGTGCGATGGACAACGCCAGCGTCTCGTCCGGAGCGTGGCTCACTTCACCTCCACCACGTCCTGCGCGACGCCGTCGATGCCGTCGTTGCTACCGGCCTTGCCGCCCGCGCCTTTGGCGCCCAGGGCGCCGAGGGTGACCGCCGTCCCAGTGTCGAGCTTGGGCGCCATGGCAGCCGCGCCTTTCCACAACACCGCGACGCTCACCCCGCCAGCCGCACCCCCGCCCGCTCCGCCGTCAGCACCCGGCGCACCAGCCCCGCCGTCGCACGCTGCCCCTCCGGCCGCACTCCCCTTGAACCCAAATATCGCCTGCCCCGCTTGCCCCGCCACGCCATCGCCCCCTTTGCCCGCAGCGCTCGTGGTCAGGGTGATGCTGGCGTCGAGCGTCAGCGGTGTGTCCAGCAACAGCAACGCGATGCTCGCGCCGCCGCCTTGGCCTCCGGGTCCGCCGGCGCCGCCACACCCACCCGCTCCGCCGCCACCGCCGCCGAAGTTGGCGTCACTGGCTCCACCGCCGCCGCCCTGACCTGGCGAGCCCGTGGCGCCGTCCGTGCCGCTGGCGGGCGTCCAGCCGCTGGCAGTCAGCGTCCCCAGCCTGGTCGCGCCTGCGGCGGAGGGGGTTGCGGGTGGGGTGGCGCCGTTCGCGCCTCCGCCCGAAGGGATACAGGGTCCTGGCGTGCCTCCCTTTCCACCGCCCAGAGCGGGCGCACCGTTGCCGCCCGGCTGTCCGCCCGGAGTCGCGCCACCCCCAATCCCCCCCGTGGTCTTCGCCCCACCCGGACAAGTCACAGGCTGCGGGCCGCCCCCCGTCGTCCCGCTCGCATCACTGCCATTGAGGTCGGTCTGCTTCGGATAGGTAAACGGCGCCGCCACGCCCTTCGCGCCGTCGGCGCCTTTGCCCGCCTTCAGCTCCACGCGTTTCAGTGTGAGCCCGCTGCTGCCCTGGGCAAACAGCGCAATGCTCGACGCCCCCGGCGTGGTCGCGTCCCGCGCTTCGATGATGACGTCCTCGGCGTGGAAACCCACCACCCCATCCAAGGACAGGGCAGTGCCTTCACCGCTCGGCAAAAGCCTGGTCTTCTTAGCCGCCTCGTAGCTCCAGTCGCTGCACGAAAACCCCCCATACAGCTTGCCCCCGCCATGCGCGCTCGTCAGCGCCACCGCCGAGCTGAACTCACCGTTACACGCAACAACGACCTTCCCCGCCGCCTTCGCCAACTCCAGCGCCTTTTCCCACGACTGCACGGGCGCACTCTTCGTCCCGCTCCCCCCATCTGAACCCACCGGGCTCACGAAGATGGCGTGCTCGTCCGAAACGAGACACGCCTCCTCGCTCGGCGACTTCGATGTGTCGCACGTGCCACTGTCACCCCCGCTGCCCCCCGTGCCCGAAGTGCCCCCCGTCCCGCTCGCACCCGAGCTGCCGCCCACCCCCGAGTCGCCGGACGCGCCGCCGGTGCCGCCGGTGGCTGCCGGGTCGAAATCCTCCCCGCCGCAGCCGAGCGCGAGCAACAGACCGAGCCCCAACGGGGCAGTCAGTCGCTGCTCCCACGCCGCGCGCAGCCTCCCAGCTGCTCGCTCTCTCACGCCTCGCCCACCTCCGCCCGCCGGATGAATTTCGCCTCATCCGTCATCCAAAACGCCACCAGCCGCTTCGGACTTTGGATCATGTGCAGCTCGAGCGCGGGCCCCGGACAGGTCAGGCCCTCCCCCGTCGGCCCGTCGGGGACTCCCCAGGGTCGTCGTGGACTTCGAGCACTCCACCAAAGGGCAGCTCGTGCCATGCAAGTGATGGCTCACCGATGGCTGGCTGCCTCACTTCACCTCCACCACGTCCTGCGCGACGCCGTCGATGCCGTCGTTGCTACCGGCCTTGCCGCCCGCGCCTTTGGCGCCCAGGGCGCCGAGGGTGACCAGCTGCTCATTAACTGGCACGCCCCACAGACGCGCAAAGGGCCGACCGGGCACCGGGTGGACTGTTCGTAGGTTGTCCATTGACACGCTGGAATTCAAGCGGAACTTACGGGCTCCCTTTGTCGGGCCGTGCTGGGCACCTCTTCCCGTGCCCGGACCAGCGCCTCACATCGGGTCTGGAACAAAGACGTACTGTTCCTCGCCGATGCCCATCTGTTCCGGGGTGGCGCGTTTGATAGTCCCGGTTAGGCGTACGGACGTTCCAGCGGGGAAGGAGCACTTCCGAAAGCAGGCTTCTTCGCAGGTCGAGGCGTTACAAAGAAACTTGTTGAGCGTGTTGAGGTCCATGATGATGAGTGAGGTGCCGTTTCGCTTGCACGACGCCATCTTTTCCGTCCCGGGCGGGACGAATGTTGCGCGACTCGTGCACATGATACAGCGCCGACATGGAATCGTGCAGCTGATCCCCACGTCGCACGAGACGACCCAGCCGGCGGTGGTGACTCGCTGACCGAAGTGGGCTCCCGGCTCCGCGATCAAACGCTCGATTGGAACTTCCTCGGGAACTTGCTCGCCCCGTGCGTCCTCAGGGCCGTGACCCGTTGCGAGGGCGTCAGCGTCAGGCGCTGCCGGCTCCGCGACCCGTGGCGGCGTGGCAGCTACTGGCTGGGGTGGCGGCCGGCACGTCGCAACCAGCAGAGCGCCGAGCGCCGCCAGGCTACCGCTGCGCATGGCGGCCCAGAATCGGTCTGGAAGCACATGGCTGCTATTGACGCGCAAAGGGCTGACCGGGCACCGGGTGGACTGTTCGTAGGTTGTCCATTGACACGCTGGAATTCAAGCGGAACTTACGGGCTCCCTTTGTCGGGCCGTGCTGGGCACCTCTTCCCGTGCCCGGACCAGCGCCTCACATCGGGTCTGGAACAAAGACGTACTGTTCCTCGCCGATGCCCATCTGTTCCGGGGTGGCGCGTTTGATAGTCCCGGTTAGGCGTACGGACGTTCCAGCGGGGAAGGAGCACTTCCGAAAGCAGGCTTCTTCGCAGGTCGAGGCGTTACAAAGAAACTTGTTGAGCGTGTTGAGGTCCATGATGATGAGTGAGGTGCCGTTTCGCTTGCACGATGCCATCTTCTCCGTCCCGGGCGGGACGAACGTTGCGCGACTCGTGCACATGATACAGCGCCGACACGGAATCGTGCAGCTGATCCCTACGTCGCACGAGACGACCCAGCCGGAGGTGGTGACTCGCTGACCGAAGTAGGCTCCTGGCTCCGCGATCAAGCGCTCGATCGGAACTTCCTCGGGAACTTGCTCGCTCCGTGCGTCCTCAGCGCCGTGACCCGTGGCGAGGGCGCCAGCGTCAGACGCTGCGGGCACCGCAGAGTCGACCCGCGGCGGCGTGGCAGTTCCGGGCTTGGGTGGCGGCCGGCACGTCGCGGCCAGCAGAGCGCCGAGCGCTGCTAGGCTAACGCTACGTATGGCGATCCAGAATCTGGTCTGGACGCTCATGGCTGTCATAGACCTGCAAACGGCTGCCCAGGTGGATTGCTGGTGGCTTTCTTTGGGGTCGGAGCCGGCGTGAACGGTGTAAGAGTTCGGAAGAATGTGACATCGGCAGCGTTGATGGCTCGCAGAAGCGCGAGAATGTCGGCTGCCTCGGCCATCTGTGTCGGGGTCCAGGTGCAGGCGAGCTGACCGCCGAGCAAGGCCTCCGCGGCTGCAATGACTTCGGCAACGGAGATCTCCCGGGTGTACACGAACGCGTTGGCCAGGTCTTCGCCAGCCTCCGTGCGGGCGAGAACGTTGAGCTTGGCTGCCAGTAGTTCGGCGTACAGCTCAGCCATGGTACGTGCCGGGTCGATGCTGTCGCCGTGGGACAAGTGCGCAGGCACTGCGGAAGCCCCGACCACGAGCAGCTTGACCTTGTTTCCTTTCTTCCCAGGAGGCTTGTGGCATACCGCCGCATGAGAGGCGCTGGCCCCGCCTAGCTCCGGAGTCGCATGAGTGAGAATCGCCAGCGCTTGTGACGCAGAGGTTACCGGGGTCCCGGCGACACTGATGGGTAGAAACGAGCTCAGGTCAGTGGAGATCCAGGTCGCAACTGGAACCGCGCCACTTGGGCTCAGTCTTCGCGTTGGCTGACCAAACACCTCATAGGTTACGGGAGATCCGACAGGCGCCCAAATGCGCACGTTGTTTTGAACGCGAACGTTCTGCCATCTCCATTCCCATGCACCCGGCGTGCCTTGCACCGAGACCGTCAAGCGCTCCTCATCTGTAACGGTTACGCCGTCGTTGTTTCCGGAGGGGTTTGTGTTGCTGAGTTTGACGGCCCCAGAGGGGTCCAGAACGTCATATCGGATGTCCGCGCTGGCGCCGGTAGCAACGCCATTTGCTTTCACATCGAGAGGGCCACGCTGTCCCACGATCGCCGGATCGTCGTCAACCAAGATGTCCGCGTCCGCATCCCGAAGCGTCATCGAGACAGATGCGGCTCCAACGTCCACGAAGAACCGGAAGGTGCCATCATAGTTCGTGTCCAGCATCGCGGTGTCGGCGAGCGGTCCCACCGCAAATGGGCCCGCGAGGTCTCGTGCGATGAACGCAAAGTCGTTGGCGATCGTGCTCACCTGACCCGTGGCCCGCACCTTGAAGCTGTTGGTGAGCCCGGCTGTGACCGGAACCATGGGTTGACCACAGGCTCCTTGCGTCAAGTACACGTCCAGGATGTAGAAGTGCGCTCCACTTCCGCTAGCCGTCCCAAAGGTTGGCCCACCATAAATGGTGCCCCAGTCAGCGTCCGCAAACGCTGCCGCCGAATCCTCCACCGTGACCTGGGGAAGTGGTGTCTCAGGGTTCGCTTTGTCCACCGAGCTGGAGAGCTCGTAGCAGGTTCGAGTACCGGCGTTGTTGCCCGTGTCGTACAGACTGCCCAACGTCTGGTCGCCATCGAAGACTTGAACCGTGACGGTGGTTTGGCCCGCTGGAACGCCGATGAGAAAACGGGTGCGCTGGTTTGGAACCGTAGCGAAGGGCTGTCCGGTCACCGTCACGAAGCGGCCATCATGTCCATCCGCTGACGGGAACCCAGACACCGGTACACCCTGGTTGGTGGGCCCGTTCGCGCCGCCGAAGTACAGGTCTCGCGTGCCATCTTCTCTGATCAGCTCCAGATCCACGAAACCATCTTTGTTCGCGTCGCCCGTCGAGTACTCGACGTACGTTCCCACCAGCAGCGGAAAGGTAGAAAAGGCCAGGGTTGCGTCGACAAAGACGGCCTGTGCGCCGGCGACAACGACAAAGTCTTCGACTCCATCGTTGTCGAAGTCGCCCAGCGGAACGAATGAGAACTTGTCGGCCTCTTGCTGAGAGACGGGCAGCAGGGTGTCGAAGGCTCCAAAGAAAGCCCCATCGATGTAAATGTTGATCCACAGCGTGCCCTGTTGTTCGTAGTACGCGAGATAGTCGTCGCGGTTGCCGTCCAGGTCGTAGTCGTAGGCGACTGGTAGCCACTTGCGTGGCAACTGCTGCAGGTCGAGGGCTATCGAACGTTGGTTTGTGTTTGGACAGGTGGGCGCACCCTGTCCAGTTGGAAAGCAGTCCTTCACGCAGCCCCCTGGGCCAAGGACCACCTCCGGCCCGGCAATCACCATGCCGAGCGCGGCACCCGATGGAGTCAGGACGGGAGCGCCGCTGGAGCCCGGTAGAAGGTCCGCTTCCACCGTAAACGTTCCGGGGCCACCGTTGGTCGGAAACTGCTGCCCGATTGTTGCAATGGAGACTTCGGCGTCGAGCTTCAGTGGAAGTCCGAAATTATGGGTCCAGATCAGGTTGTTCTGGGAAACTGTGAGCGGTGTGTTGCTCGGAAAGAGCGGTTCGCGCGCTGTTGTCAGCGGACCGCCGGTTCCCGTGCCACCAGTGACGGGCCGCTCCACTCGGAATATGACCCAGTCATCTGGTAGCCCATCGGTGGACGGTAGGGCGCTGGGACCGTGGTCGAGAACCGCATCGCAGAAGTAGATGTGGCGCGACAGGATGTTTGGGTTTCCGTTCGGAAAGTTCGGGCTGCTTGTGCGCCAACGCATCACCACAGCACGCTTCGCGCATTCTTGGTCCCAGCCGTTCCATGGAGCGATTGTGTCGGTCATGCAATGGGCGGCCGTTGCGAACCGATCCGGTCCGACCATGAACACCGTGCACGCCGCAGATGTCTTGCGCTCAGAGCCAAAAAGCTCACCGGGGCAAAACGAAGATTGCTGTGTCGACAAGATCCACGTGCAGTCCGTTGCGGTCGGTGGCACCGGGCAGTTGAAGGCGGTCGAGTTGAGGTCAGAAGTGTTGACCATCAGCCCAACGGCGGTGCCGTATTCCTGGTGGGCCTGGTTCGACACGTTTTGGAAGTTCTTCAGGTTCGCGTTACCCCAGATGACTTCGGAGCCCCTAGACGCCGAGTCTTCGTTTGGCTCAGATGTGCAACCTGCGAAAGCGACGCCGACCGCAGCGGCTATTGAAACCCCAAGAACGCGCATCCCGCCCATCTTCCACCTCCCTAGCTGCCCAACTTCCGCGAGCATCTCATGCTAGCTGGAGAGCATGGCCTGTCAACAGCCGCGTACGCTTGTCGTCGCCGGGCCCCTTGCGTAACGTCGCGCCTCTTCACGGAGCGAGCCGATACCTGGGGGAACGATGAGCGTCTTCGCAGCTCGTGACCACCGTATCGTCCAAGGATGGAGTCGGCTGGCTCGGCTCCGGCCGCGGCGTCCAGATGAAGCTCAGGGCAGGCAGGCTGAAGAGGAATTCACGTCGCCTCGTCTCGCGAACCTCCCGGGGCGATGCACGCCATGGCAGTGTACTGCGTCGGCTTGATGGGAATCAATCGCCCCAGCCTGTACTTTTTGCTCAGGCGTTCAAGCATAGCGGCTTCGTTACGCCGGTCCCCGTCGAAGTCTGCGAGAAAGGCGGTGCCGTTCGCTTCCTCAGTTTCGGGATCGGCCACACCGTTCCTGTGAATTGCGCGAAGCTGGCAGGTGCGTGCCAGCTGGACTCGCTTTCCGAACGGGTTCAGGCAGAACTGCCCTTGCCTGGTCGTGCCGATCACCGCGGCATCGAGTTCAGGACGCCGGAAGAACTCTAGCACGGTTTCGACTTCGCCTTTCCGTCCTCGAAGTCCCATACAAGGTCGACGCCCCCGTACAGGGTTGCCCGTAGCTGGTCCACGTAGGCGTCCGCTTCGAGCCCGCTGGCAAGGAACCATGCCACGCGGAGCGGCTCACCTTGGCGGGTGGGAGTCGCCGCGAGCTGCCTCGACGCATCTCGCACGACTCCAACAAGCGTGTTTCGGTACCCGAGGGCAATGCTCTGGTGAGCAATCTCGCCGTGACCGACAACGAAGGGGGCTTCATCGAGTCGCTTGACTTCCACGAGGTAGACTTCGTCTAGATACGTGGCGCGAAAGTCCGCGCGCTTCTCGTTTATGGTCTCCGCGATTCTCGCGACGTCGAAACCTTCTCCGCGGAGCACGTTTTTGACGAAGCGCTCCTCCTGGTTCTCTTGCATCGTCCTACTCGCCATTGGTCGGACCGCCCTAGAACGATGAACTGTAGCAGCGGTACTTGCCGCTGTCCTGCCGACTGCGTGGCCGGTGACCCCAGACCGAGTCTATCGCCGCTTTCGCTCAATGGGTTTGAGTAGCCGCTTTCCGCTTTCTCACGGCGGTCTGAGTTGGTTTTCGCGGGCGCGCAGTCTTCCTTTTCTTCTTAGGCGGGCGCCCGGGACGTGCTGGACCCAGTTCTCCGGGGCGCATCAGCGATCGCGGGTCGACCCCGAGGCCGTCTGCAACCGACACGAGCACTGCGATCGAGAGGTTGGTCCTCGCCCGCTCGATGGACTGGATGGTCCTGGGTTCGACGGAGCACCGCTCGGCAAGCCCCTCCTGCGTCAGCCCTTTGCGTAGGCGAGAACGACGCACATTTGCCCCGATGCTCGCGAGAACGGCGCGAACGCGCTTGTCGGACATCGTCCAGGCACGTACCGATGACCGGTGTTACTAAACACGATCATTACTTCGTGTTACAGTTTAGCGACTTTCCACCCATTTTCGAGGGCCGAAACCGTGGATTCCGCCACAGAAGCCATAGATCTCGTGCTGGTGCGCGCGAAATCGCGCGTTGGGCGCACGCTGCGTGGCAAGTGGCACTTGGACGTCCTGCTCGGGGTGGGCGGGATGGCAGCCGTGTACGCAGCGACGCATCGGAATGGGTCGCGAGCGGCGATCAAGATCCTGCACCCCGAGTTCACAGCCGACACGCATATCCGCGCCCGCTTCTTTCGAGAAGGCCGGATAGCGAACACCATCGAGCACGGCGGCGCGGTCAAGGTGCTTGACGAAGATGAGGACGATAGCGGTTCGGTCTTCCTCGTGATGGATCTCCTCGATGGCGAGAGCTTGGACTCACGTGCTGCACGGGCCGGGGGGCGACTTCCTGTTGACGAAGTGCTAGCCACTGCCGATCAACTCCTCGGCGTCCTGATCGCCGCGCACGAAAAGGGCGTGATTCATCGCGACCTGAAACCCGAGAATGTGTTCCTAACTCGTGACGGGGAGGTGAGGGTTCTCGACTTCGGCATCGCTCGCCTGCGCGAACTGACCAGCCAAAGCAACGCGACTCGGGACGGCTCGATGATGGGCACGCCCGCCTACATGCCACCCGAACAAGCGCGAGGTCTCTGGGACGAGGTCGATGCGCGTGCTGACCTCTGGGCGGTCGGCGCTACCATGTACGCACTCATCACAGGGCGACCCGTTCACGTAGGGCGGACGACGAACGACGTGCTGGTCCACGCCGTGACACAACCCGCCACGCCGCTCTGCGAGGCCATGCAGGGGGTTCCCGAGCCGGTGGCGGCGCTTGTAGACAGGGCCTTAGCGTTCGACAAGGTTGACCGCTGGCCAGACGCGAGGTCGATGCAAGACGCGCTCAGGCACGCTTTTCACACGGCGCACGGCACGCCGATATCGTCGCATCCCAGGCCAACGGTGCCAGAGACGGTGCCGAATCGCACCTTGGCGTCAGCCGACAACGAGTACCCGCCCACACTGGTCTCCGCGGGAACGGACGCGGCCGTCGCCTCCGGGAGGACCGGGGTCCCGTTGCGCATGGCGGCTGTTCATGGAACTCGGAGTCTCGTCTTGGTGGCTGGCGGCGTGGCTGCGGCCGTGTCGCTTGCCTTCGCCGCGTTGTTGATCAATGTCGCTGCATCGCGCAACGGCGCAGCGAACAATTCGGGGGACCCCGTGGCACCTCCCGCAGTAGGGGCGGCGTCCGCTACTGGCGCAGCACTTGCCGTTGGCGACGGCGGCAGAGGTGCGGGTGACGGCGCCACGGAGTCTGCAAAGGGCGCGGTGAAGGGCCAGCCGCCAGCGAGCATCGTGTCCGTGGACGACTTGCCGATCGCAACCTCGCGGAAAGGGCCGGTGCAGCGCCCCCCGCCTGTCGCGAAACCAAGTCCAGTGCCGCCGGCAACGTCGTGGAAGGAGATCCGCAAGTGAGAGCGACCATGACCGCAGCTGCGCTGATGCTCCTCGCCGCAAACGTGAACGCAGACCCTCGGGACGTCCAACGGGCGGACGCACTCTTTCGAGAAGGACGCGCGCTCATGAAAGCGGGAGATCACAAGTCCGCGTGTCCAAAGCTGGAAGAGAGCTATCGGCTGGACGCTGCCGCAGGCACGGCTGTGAATCTCGGTGACTGCTTTGAGCACCAGGGCAAAGTGGGCAGCGCGTTGCTCGCGTACCGGGCCGGCCGAAAGCTGTTGAAACCGGGTGACCAACGAATCCCGCCGGTTGAAAGGCAGATTGCCGCTCTTGAGAAGCGTGTACCGAGGCTCACGATCACGCTGGCGGTGGACGCGCCGGAGGGCACCACTGTGACCCGTGACGGAAAGCGTGTGGATTCTGGGGTCCTAGGCGAAGCGGTGCCCGTGAATCCGGGTCGCGTAGTTCTGGTCGTCCGTGCGCCCGGGCGTCGCGCGGAGCGAGCAACTGTCACCTTGGCCGAAGGCGAAGCGCGACATTTCATTGCGAAATCCGGTGAGTCAGTCAGCGGCACGGAAGCTGCGGCCGTGTCGGACGCACCTGCTGCTGTGGACCAAACAACCCCCACCTCGGAATCACGACTGCACTCTTCGACAATGAGGTCAGCTGGCTACGTCGTGATGGTCGTCGGGGCAATCGCCACGACTGTTGGTGTTGTGTCGCTGCTGACGTACAACGGCAAGAGTAGCGAGGCTGAGGACATCTGCCCGCTACCAGAATGCCCGGATGCGAAGACCAAAGCGAGGTACGATCCGGTGAACGATGAGGCCGACGCGGCAGGCAAACGCGCGGCGTGGGGACTTGGCGTAGGTCTTGCGGCGGTTGCAGGAGGCGTCGCACTTGTCGTGCTCGCCCCGAGTAACGAACCGAACTCCATGTCGGTGCGCGCAGGGCCGACGATCTCTGCCCGCCAGGTTGGGTTGCAACTCGGAGGAGCGTGGTGATGAAACTGGCGCCGAAAGTGGCGATACTCGCGATCCTCGTGACCGCTTGCAGCGGGGAGGACAAGGGTGTTGCAGCACCCGCTGGGGGAGGCGGGGGGCAAACGGGTGGTGGCGCCGGTCAGCGGACCGGCGGCGCAGGAGGAGCGACGGGCGGCGGCGGGGCGGCGCCAAGTGGCGGTGGCGCGACCGCGATCGGCGGCACTGGAGGAATCGGCGGTGCCACCTGCACGCCACCCGCACCCGGTGGCGAATGCGACAATTTCCCGCAATGCGGGTGTTCGGGAGGAGAAGCCTGCACAGTCGACCCGGGGACAGGGCTCACCAAATGCGCAACTCCGGGCAGCACGTCGGCGTTTGCACCGTGCGCGACGACTGCCGAATGCGTTGCGGGCGCAGCATGTTGGCTGGGTGCCTGCAAGCCGTTCTGTGAAATAGCGTCAGACTGCTCTGCATCGAATGGTGTCTGCGTTTTGATATCGCCAA
>CBDUPW010000027.1:0-43628 GCA_965369205.1 uncultured Polyangiaceae bacterium
CGACGTCGGCGCGTTCGGCGATCTCGGAGATGAACTCCCACTCCGTCATCGTGCTGTCGGTGTAAGTCAGGTAGCTGGAGGTGTTTTCCAGGGCAAAAGGCAACTCCAAGAAGTCTTGGATCATCTTCGCGCGCTCGGCGACTCGTGCAACGGCTTCTTTGGTGTACGGCAGTGGCAGCAGATCGTGCAGGTTTGCTCCGCCTGCCGCGCACCAACAAAAATGATCCGTGACCCAGGGCGTGTTGGTGCGGCGGGTCAGCGCTTTGAGGCGCTTCAGGTAGTCGCGATCCGGTTCTGCTGGACTACCGATACCGAGGGACACTCCGTGTTGCACGACGGGATACGTCTCAAGCACGCGATCGAGGTGGTAGAGCGGCTTGCCTCCCGCCACCATGAAGTTCTCACTGATGACTTCGAAGAAGTCGACGGCCGGTCGATCTGCGATCACCGCCTTGTAGTGCGGGACCCGAAGCCCCACGCCCACGCCAAGATCAATGCCGGAAAAGCTCAAACTAGGTCTGCTTTCTTGATCGATGTCAATTCTCTGCGACCAACACACGAGCGGCCCGAGTCGTCTCCGACACGGGCCGCCGCTACTCTCAACAAGTGACGATTGGGATCACTTCGGGCAGTGCGCGTTGCAACCGCCTGCACTCTTGCATTCGTTCTTGCCTGCGCAGTCGTTCTTACCTTCGACAGCACAGCCTCCCTTCCCCTTGCACTCGTTGTTGCCCTTGCAGCATTCCTTCGCGCCTGCCGCAGCAGCCGCCGGGTCGGACGCACCGGGAGCGTCCGCGGGGGTGCCGCTACCTCCACAAGCTGTGATAGCGCCGAGCATCATTCCGGTCGATGCAGCCACTGCGATAGTCTTAGAAAAATTGAATGCCATCCACGATTCTCCTGTTACGGGTTTTTCGAAAAGCGCCTGAGGGCTCGAATTCCGAGCGCTCATAGTTCCTCTTACGGTGCCACGTAGAAAACGGTTTCAGCGCAGCGGCCGGAGTCTATCTGGTAGAGTGACCGCCGTGCCAGGTCCGAGGCAGATCCGCTTGAGGATTTCGCTTCCACGCTGGACAATACGAACGGAAAGTCCGGTCGGATCGGAGTTTGACCATGTGGCCGAATCGCAGTCCAAAACGGGCGTTCATCGAGCGGCGCGCGCGCCTGGAAAAGGAATTTGGTTTGCCCCTGGTGCTCGGAGCGGGGCTGTCGCGTCCTCGGAACTTCCCCCACAACCGCTATCCGTTTCGCGCCGAAAGCCATTTCTTGTATTTTGTGGGCCTGCATTTGGAAGGGGCTGCGCTCGGGGTTTCCGACGGGATTTCCACGCTGTATTGCGTCGAGCCGGATCCTGAAGATGCGCTCTGGACCGGAGACAAACCGAGCCTTGCGGATTTGGAGCAGGAGCTTGGGCTGCCGGTACGACCGATCACGGAGTTGCCCGAAGCGGCCTACGCCACGCTCCCGCCCCAGGACCTAGATTCCGCGGATTGGCTCTCGGAGTTGATCGGACGCGATGTAGAGGCCGCAGGGGGCGCTGGTGTGAGCGGAACCGATCTGAAGCTCGCCGAGTTGATGATCGAGATCCGCTTGCGGAACGACTCCCATGCGATCGCGCAGATGGACCAAGCTGCGGTTGCGACGGTGGACGCACACTTGGCGGGCATGGCTGCGACTCGTCCCGGCATGCGCGAAGCGGCGGTGCGTGCGGCGATGGAAGCCAGCTTGATCGCGTGCGGGATGACCACGTCGTACAACTCGATCGTGACGCGCCAAGGACAAGTGCTGCACAACGAGCGCCACGATGGTGAGTTGCTGAACGGCGATCTCCTGCTCGCCGACGTCGGCGCCGAGACGCCTGAAGGTTGGGCCGGCGACGTGACGCGGACCTGGCCTGTGTCGGGGCGCATGAGTTCGACTCAGCGCGCGATCTACTCGGTGGTGCTGGCAGCGCAGGCAACGGCGATCGACGCTGTGGCTCCGGGCGTGCGCTACTTGGAGGTGCACCGCGCTGCCGGCCGCGAGCTGGTGCGGGGCCTGTGTGAGCTCGGCGTACTGCGCGGGGAGCCGGAGACGCTCTTCGAAAGGGGCGCGGCGGCACTGTTTTTCCCCCATGGAGTGGGGCATTTACTCGGTCTGGACGTGCACGACATGGAGGACCTGGGCGACCGCGCGGGCTACGCGCCCGGGCGTAGCCGCAAGCAAGGGCCGGCGGATCGTTATCTGCGTCTCGATCGCGATCTTGAGGCTGGCATGATCGTGACGATCGAGCCCGGCTTCTATCAGATCCCGCGCATCCTGCAGCGGCCCGAGGAAATCGGAGATCTTGAAGACTGCCTGGTGCGGTCGGAGCTTGCGAAGTTCGCTGACGTCAAAGGGATCCGCATCGAAGACGACGTCTTGGTGACGGACACGGGCCGGCGCGTACTGACGGAGAAAGCCCCGAAGCAGATCGCCGACGTCGAAGCCGCCATGCGTTGAGCCGGGCCCGGTCCGGCCGGACCGCCCACGGAGAGGTGCTGGCGGCTAGGCGTTTGCGACGATCAGGCGCTCTTCTGCGGCGCGCACTTCAGCGGCCCAGGTTGCCGGAGGGGGTGCGACGAGCTCGACGATTTCGTGAAGGCTTGCGCCGCTCACGATGGCGTCGCGGGCCTTTTCGGAGCCGGTCAGAAGGTCGAAGGCGAGCTTTTCGGTTTCGAACTCGTAGGCGCGTGTCAGAAACTCGAACTCCTTGGGCGCTTGCCGCTGCGCGAGGCTGATCAGCGCCAAGTAGGCAGTGACCGGTCGAAACAGGGACGGTTCGGTGACCTGCAGGAAGACTCCGTGACACACCTTGCCTGCGTGTTTCTCGAAGCTCGGTCGGAAGTGAGCGGGTCGGATTTGCGCGCCGGCGATGCCGAATTCGGCGAATTCCCGGGCCAACTGCTCGGCGTCCAAGAACGGCGCGCCTACCAGTTGGAAGGGCAGGGTGGTGCCGCGCCCTTCGGACAGGTTGGTGCCTTCCAGTAGACACCCGCCCGGGTAGACCAGCGCGGTCTCGTAGGTCGGCATGTTCGGCGACGGTGGCGAAAAGGGGCGACGCCATGCTTGCGCACTACGGTGCCGTTCCCAACCCGCGCAGGGCAGCACGCTGAGGGCGCCATCAGGACCCAGGTTGAGTCCATCGCGCGCGGCGAAGTGTGCCAGTAGTTCGCCAATGGTCAGACAGTGACGGATCGGCAGCGGCTCGAGGCCGACGAACGACAGGTAGTCGGCCTCTTGGGGCACGCCCTCGGCCTGCCCCGGATCTCCCGAGATGGGGTTCGGTCGATCCAAGACGACGCAGTGCACCCCGGCTTGAGCGGCGGCCCGTACCGTGAGCAACGCTGTCCAAGCATAGGTGTAGTAGCGGCTTCCCGCGTCCACGAGGTCGATGACGAGCATTTCGATTTGCTCTAAATCGCTGGACTGGGGCGTCAGCGATTCCCGTGTCTTGCCATAGAGGCTGACGACCTTGGGGCCGTCTTCGGCGGGAGCGGGGGAGTCGACGGCTTCTTCAGCCTGGGCGACCCCGTCGAGTCCATGCTCCGGCGTGAGCACTAGGCTGGGGGATGCACCCAGGTCCTCAAGAGTGTCCAGGAGACTGCGGCCGCGTCGATCGACGGCGGCCGCGTGGGTGAGTGCGCCGACCCGCGCCTCGCGGAGGCGGCGCCGCAGTCTGCTGCGAGAGCTGCCAGTAAGCTGATCGATTCCAAAGTGCATTTGCGTTTTCCCTATCAGATCCGAGCATATACGGGAATTCGTCCCGACTACGCAACAAGGTGCAACTTCGCGCTCCTTGGTGTAAACTTTTTGCGCAGTGCGTCGCGTACTTGTAGTGGATGACGAGGAAAACCTCCGGCTCGTGCTGCGCACGCTGCTGAAGCGCAACGGCTATGAGGTCGAGACAGCCGAGAGCGGAGAGGAAGCGCTGGGGCTGGTCGAGACCTTCGGGCCGGACTTCGTCATCACCGACGTGCGCATGCCGAAGATGGGCGGCCTGGATCTGCTAGCCACCCTCAAGGCCAAGGGCAACGACGCCACTGTGATTGTGATGAGCGCCTACGGCAACACGGACCTCGCCATCGAAGCGCTCAAGGCTGGCGCGTATGACTACGTGCAGAAGCCATTCAAGCCCGACGAAGTCGTGCTGGCTCTGCGCAAGGCGGAAGAGCGTGAAGTGCTGCGGCGAGAGAACCGAGCGCTGCGCGAGGAGATCCGCAAAGAAAACCAATTTGAGGACATCCTGGCGAAAAGCGCCAGCATGCAAGAGATCTTCCGAACCATCGCCAAGATCGCCGACTACAAAACCACGGTGTTGGTCACCGGCGAGAGCGGAGTGGGTAAAGAACTCGTCGCGCGGGCGATCCATCATCGATCGTCCCGCAAGACCGGCCCCTTCGTTCCGGTCAACTGCGGCGCGATCCCGGAGAATCTGCTCGAGAGCGAGCTCTTCGGACACAAAAAGGGCGCCTTCACCGATGCCGTGGCGGATCGCCGCGGGCTATTCGAAGAAGCCGATGGAGGCAGCTTGTTCCTCGACGAGATTGGCGAGCTGCCCCTCTCGCTGCAGGTGAAGTTGTTGCGCGTGCTGGAGGACGAGAAAATCCGTCGCTTGGGTGACGCGCGGGACCTGCAAGTAGACGTGCGTATCGTCGCGGCGACCCATCGGGACTTGCTCGCAGAAACCAAAGCGGGTCGGTTCCGTGAGGATTTGTTCTACCGGCTCAACGTGCTGCCCATCCATGTGCCGCCGCTGCGGGAGCGTCCCGAGGACATTCCACTCTTGGTGGACCACTTCATCACTCGCAACAACGCACGCTTGCATACGGAGATCCGCGGGCTAGACGGAGAATGCCGGCGTTTGCTCTACGAGTATGCTTGGCCGGGCAATGTGCGGGAGCTTGAGAACACTATCGAACGCGCCATGGTGCTCTCCGAAGGGCAGCAGCTGACGGCGACGGACCTGCCGGAGCGGATCCGGGAAGCGCGCGACCCAGTCCAGCTGCAGCTATCGAGCGGGGAGCTGTCTGTGAAGAAGACCATGCGGGTGATCGAGGAAATCCTGATCCGGCGGGCGCTGCAGAAGACCAAGGGAAACCGCACGCGGGCAGCGGAAGTGCTTGAGATCAGCCACCGCGCCCTCTTGTATAAGATCAAGGACTACCAAATCACCGACCTATGAGCCGGGTCTCAGTCTGGTCCACGCGCAAATTGCGCGTGCTCGAGTGGATGGTCGCCATCGGGCAGATCGTGAATTAGGATAGGGCCCATGAAAAAGTTCGTGTTTTCTCTGGTACTGCTCGCCTGGGCTTGCGGCCCTTCGTATGGCGGACAGGGGGTCAAGACGCCCGAGGAGCTCGTAGCCGAGCAAGAAGCGCTAGCTGCCGAAGACGAAAAGCGCGGCAACAGCGACTACGACACCGGACCGGATACCGAGACGGATCTGGAAAAGAAGAAGCAGTTCGACAAGAAACAAGCCGAGCTGGAACTCAAGCGAGCCGCCCGCTCGGGCGAGACATGCGCCGGCGTTGTCAACGAAGACGGGCCGAGCGGCAAAGCAAGCGTGACGTTGGTGTTTGCGAACGACGGCCACGTAAAGGAATCGACGATCGGCGCGCCATTCACGGACACGGCGATTGGCAAGTGCGTTCTGAATGCCATGAAAGCCGTCATCGTTCCCTCATTCGTTGGCGCCGAGGAGACCATCGAGTGGGAAGTCGACGTCAAAGCAAAAGAAGAAGAGAAGAAGGACGACAAGAAGAAGAAGAAGTGAGCGCCCTAGCGCCGCTTCGCGCGGGGCTTGCGCCGCGGCTTCTCTTCTCGAACGATCTCCACTGAGCTGCGTCCAAGCTCCACGTCCCATTGGTCCCGTACCTCGACCCGTAGCACCCAGGGGCCTGGGCCGGAGTGCGGTTTGACGCTGAGAATGTAGCTGTCGCCGTGCGCTTGCGCGTCGGCTTCGATCACCTCTACCCCCAGCATGACGCGGAAAGTGGGGGTGATGCCCGCAAGCGCCCGGGCGTCCTGGGCGCGCAGGCGAACCCGGGCGCGCACCGTGTGTCGGGGCCACTCGGGGTTCTTAGGCGCGAAGTCGATGCGGGCGCGCACGCCCCTGGGGGCAATGTCCGCGCGTGCGACGGATACGGTTCCAGGCAACTTGAAAAACACCGAAGTGCCGCGGTCGTCCCTCAATGTGACCGCGCCTTGGCTGCGTAGAAACCTACCATCGCGACCCGTGGCGACGTCCAAGCCGTCGACCGGTGCAAAGAGCACGGTTTGGCCGGCGCCAACCCGAATCGCCCCCTGATCGTCCCGATAGCCTCCGTCCGGCAGTTGCGCGCCGACCACGGTGACGCGCGTTGGGGTGGCGGCGCGCCCTGGCAATCCGCTCTGCTCGACCGCGCGCACATGTACTTCGTAGTGACCTGGCGTGAGCGGTCCCAGGGGCGCGGTCAGCTGCGTCTGAGTGCTAGACCGGCGCAAGGGATGCTCCAAGCCGTGGCCGCGGACCTCGACCAAGTAACGGCTTGCGCCAGGAATGGACTGCCAGCTCAGCGCGCCGAGGCTGGCACTTCCGTCGTGTGCCATGAGCACCTGATTGGGCAGGGCGACTTGTGGTGCCGCAAGTAGGCCACGGGTCGTCGCGCCTTGTTCCGGAGACAGCTCGAGCGCCTGCGAACTCGCGAGTTTACGATACGCTCCGCGGGTGGTCGCGGTGAGCACGTCGCCCCCGAGGGAGGCAACTGCGGAACGCCCGCCGCCGGCTGCGAAGGCCATGCTGCCGCGCTTGACGATTGCGTTCAGCTTTCCGGACGCGGAGACGAGCACTGCGCTTTTTCCCTCGCCGACATCGGCGTGCACCACGCCACTGAGCAACATCACGGTGTAGGTTGGGGTGCGTTTTGGCGGTTCGAGGACGAGCGCCTGGGGCTTTCCGAAGACCCGCAGTTCGGCGCCTGCTGCTGCCATGATGCGTCCGCCTTTCGGCAGTAACCACGTGGCCCCATCGGCGCCGGCATGGAATACCCCGCTGGTGTTTTGACCGCCCCCGTGAACGAGCTTGGGCTTGGTGCTGCGCTCCGCGGCGTCACCCGCGCGCCCCAGCCCAAGCGAGGCGACGATCAGCAGAATCAGCGCGAGGGGATGGCGAAATCGCATGCATCCACCTGAACGGCCGTATCCTTCTAGCCTTGAGGCCCACGGCCGGCCGATCCGCTCAAATCTTCGAATGTCCCCAGGCGTCTAACAAAAGCGCCCGCTTTGGCATTAAGTGAATGTAGCGATGCTTCCCTGCCCCGCCTGTCAGCAAGAAAACCCGGAAAACGCCCGGTTTTGCCAGGGTTGTGGCGCGCCCTTGCCGGATCTGAGCGCCGATCCCGGCGGGCTGGTGGGCAAAGTGCTCAGTGGGCGGTACCGGGTCACCCGAGTCATCGCCGAAGGCGGCATGGGGGTCGTTTACGAGGCCGAGCAAAAGATGGGCGACAACGTCCGCAGGCTCGCGGTCAAGGCACTCTTGCCAGCGCTGAGCCAGGACCCGAGCATCGTAAAGCGCTTTCATCGTGAGTCTGGCCTGGTCGCCCAACTGGAGCACCCCAACACCATTCGCCTCTACGACTTTGGCACCACGCCCGACGGCCGGCTCTACATTGCGATGGAGCTGGTCGAGGGGCGACCGCTGACCAACGACATTGAAGCGGGGCCCATCCCGATGGATCGCGCGCTGCGGATCCTCAAGCAGATCTGTGGGGCCCTAGCCGAGGCCCACCACCTTGGCATCGTGCACCGGGACCTGAAGCCGGACAACGTCATCCTGACGGATCGCGCCGGCGAGCAGGACTTCGTGAAGCTGCTCGATTTCGGCATCGCCAAGCGCACCGGGGACGTCGGAGACCATCGCACCAAGATCACTCAAGCGGGCATGGTGCTTGGCACTCCGCCGTATATGAGCCCGGAACAGCTCGCGGGCGAAGAAGTAGACGCGCGCAGCGACGTGTACTCGCTCGGCGTGTTGGCCTACGAAATTGTCACGGGGCGGCTGCCCTTTGACGCGGATTCGCCCTGGGAGTGGGCGAGCAAGCACATGACCGCGGTGCCCTTGTCCCCCCGGACCGTGACGAATGCCCCCATCCCGGAGCGTGTCGAAGCCGCCATCTTGCACGCCCTCGCGAAGCGGCGAGAAGACCGGCCCCAGGATGTTCTGTCGTTTCTGGCTGAGCTGAGTGGCGCCGTGCAGCGCATCTCTGCGCCCAAGACCCAAATGGCGCCCGTGCTCGCTCCGATCCGCACCGAGTCGGCGGTTGCGGCGCCGTTGCCTCCGCCAGCGCCGCGCGCCTCCCGTTTGGGCTGGGTGCTGGCCAGCTTTGGGGTGCTGATCGGCGCCGGGCTGAGCGGCTTCGCCTACTATCAGCTGCGGGAAGCTCCCCCGGAGCCCGTGGCGCTGCTGCCCAGCGCTGAGCCTCCCGCTGCGCAGATTGCGCCCATCGTGGAAGGGGCGGAAGGGTTGGAATCGACGCCGGCCCTCCAGCCACCGCAGCCGAACCAGAGCAAAGCACCGCCCCCGAAGCCGCAGACCGGTACCAAGCCGCCTGCGGCCACATCGCCTCCGGCGCCGCCCCCAACGGTGGTGCCCCCGCCGGCAACGACTTCACCCTCGGTCACTCCACCCCCGGCCACAACCACGCCGCCGGTGCTCCCCCCGCCTCCTGTGACGCCCCCAACGCCGGTTGGGCCCCAAGGAGACGAAGCGTGCGCTCAAGCGCAAGGGGCCGCACGCAGCGGCAACATCGAGGGCGCCGCTTCGCTCTACCACCGCTGCCAATCGACCGGCGGGAGCGCCGCCGCCCTCACCGGGGTGCGGCGCCGGATCCGAGATGCGGCCCCAAGGGAAGTCCGCCGTCGCGCCTTCCTTGGCGACTGCGCGGGCGCCAAACGCGCCGCGAATGCTGCGTCTAGCGTCGGCGAGGGAGGCGGCCAAAGTGCGCTAGCCGGGACGTCTTGCGCGTAGCGCTAGACGGCGCGACTCAGAGAAACCAGACGCCGACGACCAAGAGCACCGAAGCCATCGCCACGGAAGCCATGGCGGCCATCTCCCACGGTCCCGGGCGGGGATCCGAGAAGCGCAGCTCGATGGAGGCAAAACGACTGGCCTCGCGATGCCGTTGCCCGGAGAGGGCCAGGTTTGCCTCGCGCAGCGCGGTGTCTGGAGTCTGGAATTCTTCCATGCGTCGCCCTGTTTTCCATGGACGGCCCTTCGAGGGAAGTCCATGGCCGGTGCCAGGCTTTTAGCCCAGTCATTTCCACGGTTTATGGATCGACGGGGATCCTGCCCGGGGTCGAATGTCCCCCGATGGGAGCGGCCTCAGTAAAAGCGCGCTTTGCCCTTTTCGCCCCACCACTCCGTGTACTTGCGCTGCACCCGAGCGCGTTCCTTTTTGGGAAGGTCTTCGTAGTACCCGAAATACTCTTTGGTGATCGATTTCAGCTCTTCGCCCGCAGCGCGACGTACATCGGCATCTTCGTGCATCAGCGACGCGATCAGCCACTCCACTCGGTGCTCGGCTGAGTGTTTCGCCCACCACACGCTCCAAGCCTTGGCGTCCCGGCCGAACTGCTGGCGCGCCAGCGTTGCCAGGGCCCAAGCTGCGGATTTGGCTAGGGATACGGAGTCGTCCGTGAGCAGGGGGATGAGTCGCGGGACGGCGCGCCCGTCGCGGATCTCCGCCAGTGCCTCGATGGCCGCCTCGCGGGTTTCTTGGGATTGCTCGGGATCCGCCGCCAGGGTCGCCAGCCCGTCGCGCAGTGCCGTGCGCGCGTCCAGGTCGCGCTGCAGCAGGCGACCCGCCGCAACCGCGGCTTTTCGGACCTCCGCATCTTGGTCGGCGGCGCGTCGCACGATGGCCCGCGCGCCATCGCAAGTTGGGATTTCGCCTAGCAGCCACGTGGCCCAGCGCCGCGTCTTGGGGTCCCCGTCGGCGGTGCGGACGATCAGAAACTGCGACGCAGGCTCGCCAATCCGCAGCAGCGTGCGCAGAATCGGCCCGCAGTCCGAGGCGCGGCTCGCGCTATCCGCAAAGCGATGGGCCATTTCTCCGTGGATCGGACCGGGGAAGCGTGCCACCAGCACCAGTACCGCGGCCTCGCCCATGTCCACGAGTCGGTCGGCGGCGGCTTCGTCGCCGCCTTCGAGGCGATCCACCAGGTGCTGACAGTCCGCCTCGAGGTCGATGATGACCGAGGGCAGACGGATCCCAGGTGAGCTGTGCCTCGGGCGAGGACGGACTGGACCGTATGCGACCTTTCGCGATGAGGGGGCCAGGGGCACTTCACGGGAATCGATCTGCATCGTCACTGCAGAGTCCGAGTCGGCGCGTTTGTACTCGCGCGCCAGTTCTTCCTGATCGACCTCATACTCCTCGACCAACTCAAGACGTGGCGCGCTGTCGGATCGCGGTGGTGGCGGGGGGAGCGCCTCGCCGCGGCCGAAGGCGCGCGCGACGTCTGGCGGCACTCGCGGCGTCTCGTCGTCGTCGCTGCTGGGTCGAACTGGGGCATCCCACTCGGATTCTGACGGCAGCTCTGTGGAGGCGGGCGGCGACGAAGCCGGTCGGCGCGTCAGTTGGAACGGCCGGGCCTCGGGCTCGGCAGCCGGAGTGCCATGGGGCGGCGTGTTGTGGCTTGCTCCTACCCGCAGCATGGCGCGGCTAGGAATGGATCGGTTCCTGGATTTGGCTTTCGGAGCCTCTACCGCGGTGCTCGGTGGCTTGTCTGACTTCCTCGCGCCAGGAGTTGCAGCGACGGTGACGGGGGCGGGATCCGCCGGAGGGAAGCCCAGTGCCGCAGCGGGCGTTGCGGCGACGGTTTCTGGAACGGTTTCCCAAGCGTCCACAGCGGGTCGGGGGTTCGGTGCATCGGAGCGCAGCGCACGGGGGGAGGCGTGATTGGTCGTGGGCGGGGAATCGCTCTGGCGGCGTGCCTGGGGGGAGGCTTCGTCCGTGCTCGGGGCAGAGCTCACGGCCGCGTCGTCAAGCATGCGTGCCAGAGCATCGCGACGTTGCTCCGGACTGGGCAAAGCATGCCGGTGGCGCGCAGGCGGCATGGCGGGCGTGGGCAGCATCGACGCGCCGTCGACTTCGCCGCGTGCGCGCCGCTTGCGCAGCATGATGACGCGTTCCAGGCCAGTGGCTACCAGCGGCGCGAAGGCAAGGACGTCACCGATGTCGTTCAAACTCACGTCGGCTTCGCCGTGGTCTCCGTACAAGAGCAGCACGCATCGTCCACGCACCACAATCGGAACGACGGCAACCATGGCGCCAGCACGCCGCTGCAGGTCCTTTGTCAGGCCAGCGTCCAAACCGTCACGCTCCAAACGCGACACTTGCCACGTGCCCGAGTCTCGGGCCTTGCTCAATATGCTTGGCAGATCGAGGGGAACGCCAATGGTTCGGACACGCGCGCGGTCCGCGCCCTGGCCGTCCGCGTCTCGTCCTTCCGCGATGTCCGAGTGCACCGCGAACAGCGCCGAATACTCGAAGAACTGCGAAGAAAAGTCGAAGAACGCGCCGAGTACGTCGTCGCGGCTCTCCGCTTCCATCAGGTCCGCTTCCGCCATCGCTGCGGTGTACGGCCCGCGATGGCGTTTGCGACCCCGCGCCCGGGGAAGACCGCGCTTCGCGGCAGCGGGATCCGGTGCGGGTGCGGCCGGAGGGATCTCCGTTGCCCCGCGTGTGTCCACGGGCGGCACGGCAGCTCCCGGGGGGCGCCTTCGGGGCGAGATGAGGGTGCGCAGCCCGTCGCTATTGCTCGGGCGCGGCATCTCTACCGGGGGTGAGCTGCGTTCGACGGGCGCCCCGTCGCCCGCACCCCTGGGGGTGATGAGGGTGGATGGGTATGCCATCGGCGGCACGCTGGCCGGTCGCGGCAGCGGTGGCATGGACTGCGCCATGCGAGACGCCGCGGGCATGGAGCTGGGGCTTGGATCTGGGCGTCCTTCAAGTTTCGCGATCAGCCGTAAGGTGCGCCGATCCATGGGCAGGTCGTAGTCACGCGCCACGGCTTGGCGGATGCGCACTAAGGGCGCAGCGCGCTGGGCCAGCTGTGCCCCTAGGGAGAACGTGAGGTCCTGCTCGATTTCCGCGCTGAGAGGCTCGCTCACGGCAATCACGAGTTCCCCGTCCCGTTCTCCCAAGGGGTAGAAGCCGTGCCGCAACGCCAGATCCCCAGGCACGATTTGCAGGGTAGTGTCCGACGCGCGGGGCAACTCTCCTAGGGGCGCGGGTAAGAGCTCGTGGCTCTCCGCCAGTAGCGTGGTGAGTGCGCTTTCGCTGACGGCAGCAAGCTCAAGCAGATTCGTCGCAAGATCGCCGCCGTAGAGGACCTGGCGTGCCAGTGCCTCCTCGACGTCGCGCATGCTGGCGACGTTCCGTTTGACGATGCTCGAGCTCAGTGTGGGCATTGTCCGGTCGCCGAAAGGACCCCTGGCCCCCGCCGGCACGGGAATTGTCCTTTCGCGCACCGGGATGTCAACGAAAGTCGGGTTTTGGGCTCGAGTTGTGGGGGAATGGCGCTTATCCAGGTGCCAGAGTAGCGGCCAAATTCGTCAGAAGCCAGCGGGCAAGCGTGAGATAGATGATGATACCGAGCACGTCGACAATGGTGGCAATAAAGGGTGTGGAGCTGGTGGCCGGGTCCACGCCAGCCCTGTGCAGCAGCAGCGGCATCATGCCGCCCACCACGCAACCCATCACGACGATGGCCACGATGGTCAGTGCGATCAGTCCGGCGAAGGGCCAGCTGCCCCCGGCCAGGATCACGCGTAGGACCCCCAGAACGGCCAGCATCACGCCGAGTAGCGCGCCCTGAGCGAACTCCCGGCCCAGGACTCTGAGCCAATCCCGTGCAGCAATGTCGCCCACTGCCAGGCCGCGAATGACCAAGGTGGAAGACTGCGATCCGGAGTTGCCGCCGGCAGCGATCAGAAGCGGCACATACACGGCAAGCTCAGCGACGGCGGCGAGCACAGCCCCGTATGCCTCCATCGCGGTTGTCGTGAAGTAGCCGCCGATAAACAGAATGACCAGCCACGGAGCGCGCTTGCGGATGTATTCGAAGAACGATGCGTCGAAGTAGCCATCGCGGATCGGCTCGATGGCGCCCATCTTCTGCACGTCCTCGGCCTGCTCCTCGTTGATCACGTCCAAGATGTCGTCGGAGGTGATCACCCCAAGGAGTTGACCCTTTTCGTTCACGACCGGCAGAGTGTTGAAGTCGTACTTCGCCAGTTTCTGGGCGACCTCTTCCTGGTCCATTTGCGGGGGGACCGAGATCACGTTCGTCAGCATGGCGTCGGAGACGGGCTCGGTCGGTTCCGCCAGCAGCAAGATGCGCAACGTCAAGTAGCCGACAAGACGTCGAGTCGTGCCCCCGCGGTCGCCCGGTTCCCCCCCATCCAGCACGTAGATGGTGTCCAGGGTTTCGGCTTCTTGGGCGGCGCCGCGGATTTCTTCCAGCGCTTCGCTCATGCGCAGCTGCGGGGAGACCGCCACGAAATCCGTGGTCATCAGGCCACCCGCAGAGCTATCCGGCCAGCGCGCCAGTTCTTCGACGTCCTCGGCAGCCTCCGGGTCCACCCGCTCCAGGCTTTCCAGGAGCGGAGCCACCATGGCGGGCGGCAACATGCTGACGAAGTCCGCAGCTTCGTCGGAGCCCATCTCCGAGACCAACTTGGCGGTTTCCTCGGTACCGAGCTGGTGGGTGAGGGACTCTTGGCGGTCTTCGTCCAGGCGTTCGAAGACCTGTGCGGCGTAGTCTGTGGGCAGCTCCGTCAGCAGCTCCGTCGCGCGCTTGTCGTCGAGCTCTGCAACGATGTCTGCGAAATCCTCCGGGTGGATTTCGTCCAGGAGTTCGCGCACTTCGGCCGGACTCTCCCGCAGGAGCGTCTCGAGTTCCGGGCCGATGAGCCGGGCGAGCCGCATGGGCGCCGCCTTAGCAGAGCTTCTGGCCCGCACGCAATGCGGCTTTGGGTTTTCTCCAGGCGGCGTAAAACGCTACAAGTGGTCAGTGACCGTACACGTGCGAGCGAACAGCCCAATCGCCGAAATCGTGCTCGACCGGCCGAAGGTCAATGCCTTCGACGTCGACCAGGTGGAGCGGCTCAGCGCGGGCTTTGAACAGCTGGCGGCCGTCGACGGGCTCCGGGCCGTGCTGCTGCGTGCGGCGGGGGACGTCGCGTTCAGTGCCGGGGCTGACTTGGGCGCCACCGGACCCCTCGCGGAGCCCACGGGGCTGGCGCGCTGGACCAACGCCGCACGCGCCATGCTCGACGGCATCGCGAGCTTCCCCGTGCCGGTCGTCGCCTCCCTGCGCAAGGCCGCCGCAGGCGGAGGCTTCGAGCTTGCGCTTGCCTGTCACTTTCGGGTTCTGGCGACCGACGCCCACCTCTCCTTGCCAGAGATCGACCGAGGCTACCTACCCAGTTGGAGCGCCGCTGAACGACTACTGCCGCTGATTGGCACCGCGCGCACCCTCGACCTACTGCTCTCTGGGCGCAGAGTGCATGCGGCCGAGGCACTGTCCGTCGGGCTGGTGCACCGCGTCGCGGACGACGCCGACGCCGAAGCTCAGCAGTTATGCGAACACATTGCGGCAAAGCCGCCCCTTGCAGTCGCGGCTGCCCTGGAGCAAGTGCGCGTGGCCGCGCGGCAAGACCACGCGACACTCCGCGCACGGGAACTCGCCGATCTGGAACGATTGGTGCGCACCGAGGATACCGTCGAAGGCGTGATGTCGTTCTTCGAAAAACGCGCTCCCGCGTTCAAGGGACGCTAGCCGCTCGGACGCAAGAGCGTCGGACGGGGCGGCGCGATCCTGACCGCGCCGTCGGGACGGGCCGCTAGGGGCAGTCGCCGTTGATCTTGAACGCCGAAGCTGAGAAGTCCGCGCTCAAGAGCCAAGCATCCTTGCAGGTGGCGTCCGCCGGCGCATTGGTGGCTGCGCACCAGTCGCCTTCCGGGCGCTGTCCGGCGATCCAGATGTCGCTGCTCTCGCAGTTCTTGCTTGGGCCGTTCCATTTCGTGATCCCGGCGAGATACACGCACAGGGTGGTGTCCAAGTCTTCGATGAATACCTTGTCGGCTTCGTCTATGCGAATGTAGCCCTTTAGGCTGGCTCCGCTGGTGAAGGGACGCTCGCCGTCATTGAAATCCCCACGGCAAGAGAGCGAAGGGTCGAGAGTGGGACCGTTGTGGGTCCCGATGCAGTTGTGGGAATCGTCGCTGAACTTCCCGTTCAGTTCCACAGCGTGCAGCGGGAGCAAGATGGGATTGTCCGTGCTGTCCGGAGTGTTGAAGATCGGCACCACCACGTCGATATTCGACGCAGTGAAGCCCAGTCCGTCCGCGTCGATTGTCACGTCCGTCGTGATCGGGGCGATGGGCAACGCCGCAGTGGACATCGTGAGAAAGCACCCGCCTGCAATCGGATCCTTCACGGGCAGACCGCCGCCGGTGCGCAGCTTCCCGGTGGTTTTGTTGAACTCGAAGAGCCACGAAAACGTGCCTTCTCCCTGTTCGAAGCACTCGGGCTGATTCAATGAGATGCCGCGATCCAAAATCGCGTCGTGCACGAACTTGGAGGCCAGCACATCTGGTGCCTTGACGGTGATTTGGGAGATGCGCCCTTGCCACACGTCGGCGCCGGTGTTGTCGAACTTGGCGAGGCAGTTGGCGCCTGGGCCGCTGGGGCCGGCCACATAGCAGGCGTCACTCTTGGGCACGCAGGTTGCGCCGCTTGTGCCGCCGCCAGAGCCGCCACCGCCATCGTCTCCGCCGCAAGCGCCGAAGCTGGCGCACAGCCAAAACAACCCGAAAAAGGATACGAAAGGACGCATGAAACCTCCGCGAGCCGAGGACTCTAGCACGAGCGCCGCGCACGCGCGGCGCGCCTGAATGGGCGGGTGACGGCGCCGGCAGCGTTTCCTCGGTCCGAACCTTGGCCACCGAAGGCATCGATCCCGTCAGATCTATGCACTAGGCTGCGCTGGGGCATGCATTGAGCGGTGGCAAGGGTTTAGCGGCGTATCGGATCTGGGGCTATGCCTTCGGATACTTCGCTTGCTACGTGCCGTATTCCGCGATGACCAAGGCGCTTTCGTCGGGGCTCTTGCCCGACATGCCGCGGGGCATTGCCGGCTTCGAGCTGCTGCCGCTGACCAGTGTGGCGTCGCTTTGCGGCATGTTCGTGTTCATCACTAGCCTGCGCTGGTGGCGCTTCGCCGGCACACGCCGCGTGCTGGGCCTGAACGTGCCGATGCCGGGTCTGTGGACCTTCCTCTCGGGACTTTGCACCGCCGGCATCATTGCAACCACGACCCTGGCGTACACCTTTGAAGGCGTCTCCATCGTGTTCATGATGTTGCTGATGCGCGGCGGGGTGCTCGCGATCGCGCCCGTCGTGGACTTCGTCAGCAGGCGTCGCGTGCGTTGGTTCTCCTGGGTCGCGCTTTCACTGAGCCTCGGAGCGCTCTTGGTTGCGTTCTTTGGCGGTAGTCGCAGCGGCACGGCCATGACGACCGTGGCCGTGATCGACGTGTTGGTGTACCTGGCAGGCTATTTCGTCCGTCTGCGCTTCATGAGCCGCTTGGCCAAGTCAGGGGATGCGAACGTGACGAAGCGCTATTTCGTCGAAGAGCAGATGACCGCGACGCCCTTGGTTGTCGGATTTCTGGCGCTGCTTGCCTTTGTCGGTGATAGCGCCACCGCCGCCGAAGTGCGCCACGGGTTCGTCGGACTTTGGAGCCACCCGCGGCTGCCCGAGGTCTTGCTGGTCGGACTCCTGTCCCAAGGCACGGGCGTCTTCGGCGGTTTGATCCTGCTAGACGGACGCGAGAATAGCTTTTGCGTGCCAGTAAATCGCGCCAGCAGCATCTTGGCGGGGGTGTGCGCGAGTCTTTCCCTGGCGCTACTGCTGGGACAACGCATGCCCGGGCCCACGGAGCTGCTGGGAGCTGGGCTCGTGGTGGCTGCGATTGTCGTGCTGTCGCTGCCGTCGATTTTGGCGAGGCGTGGAGCGAAGGCAGCAGGGGACTAGCACTGCGTCGGTGTCGGTGGCCGAGTCGGGTTGACCTAGGCCCGCGCGCTGCGCCGTCGCCGCTGCCACATCCCCGCTGCGAGTAGGAGCGCGAGGGCGCCGCTCTGTCCGCCGCCGTCGCCGCGACGTGTGCTGCAGCCTCCGCCGTCGGAGCCGCCGCCGCTGGACTTGCCGGCGCTGCCTGCGCCCGCCCCCGCGCCGGCCCCCGCACCGGCTCCGCCCGCGCCCGCGCCTCCCGCGCCGCCGGACCCGTTGCCGCCGCCGGAGCATGCCGGGGTCAGCGCGGGTGAGTCGATGTTCGGGACGAACAACGCGGAGTGCGTGCCGCTGCCGCCTGGGGGCGGACTGAGTTCGGCGCGTACCGCGATGAAGCCCAGGTCGCTGACGCCGGATCTTTCGCCGTCGCGTACGCCGGAGCCTAGCCGAATGTCGAAGCCTTCCAGGGTGCGCGGTGTGCCGCAGACGTCGAGGGCGTCACCGGTTTGCAGGATCTTGGAGATCACGCCATCCACGGGATCGTATTTCCAGAGCGAGTCGCGGTTCGAGTTGCCGATGCCGTCGCCCGCGAGTTCTGCACGAAACACGACCTTGCCGTGGTTGTAGATCGAGAGCAGCGCGTTCGGCACTTGCTGCGGGGTGCGATACAGGCGCCCGAAAGTGACCCCGGCTAGGCCGGGTGCAGGATCCCCTTCCCGCACGACGAGCTTGCCCGCAGGCGACTGACTGCCGGCCGGGTAGTAGTAGATGGCCTCGTCGGTTGTGGTGGTGACGTTCGGTCCAGATAGGTTTGCGAGCACGACGACTTCGCCGGTGCCGCTGATCAGCGCGCGGTTCAGCGCGAGGCTACCGTTGGCAAAGGACGCGCCCCCGGTGTTGGGCGCCGGTTCTCCTTCGACTGTCAGCGTGCGGTCCGTAGTGCCCGAACGCACGAACAAACCGCGATCCGCCCCCATGCGGCCGAAATAGAGCACGTCCGCTTGGTCGTTCATGCGCGGCAGCTCGAAGCCCGTGAAAGACTTTCCAGTCGCCGGCGCGAAATCTCCGGCCTTGTAGGCGATTTGGTTGTTGACGATGAGCGCCTTGAAACCGGCGCTTACGTTCGGTGAGATGTCGGCGGGAAACGCCCACTCTCCGGTGGGGGCCGCGCCGAGCGACAAGAGGTTCTTGACTAGATCCGACCCCGTACCGATGGGCGTGGTTCCGGTGCGCGTCAGAAGCGACGCGGCGCCGTTTTCAACATTGACCTGACCGATGGCGTCCTGCGCCATGCTGCCCGCGCCCTGCAAGTTGCTCCAGAACGTCAGCGCGCCGTCGCCCACGAATCGGAATCGCTGCACATTGCCCCAATAGGTCATCGGGCTGGCGCCCGGGACCTGTTGATCGAATGCGATCAGCATGGACAGCTTTCCCATGGGCCCGCCTGAGAACTTCCAGAGACCGCCGACCGCTGCGGTGCCGGTGTTGGGGCTGCCGGTCAGCATCACCAGCGTCTGCCCCGAGCCCAGTCGAATGTCGTGAAACCCGGACGCGATTGCATCGCTGCCCGGCAAGGCGTCGCCTTCTCGCGCGGCGAAGGTTGCTTCGATGGTGGCGCCTTTGTCCCGGTAGATGAACACGCCCGTGTCGTTGTCATTCGTGACGCCCGCGCCGGGCAGGAACGTGGCGCTGAAGGCGATGGCGCCGGCATCGTTGATCACCGGGGCGTCAAAGTCGTCGAAGTCGAAAGCGCTGCCGGGAACGACATCGCCGGTTTGCACGAGAGGCTTTCCCAGTTGTCCCGTCGCCACCGCGCTCCAGGACAAAACCACCAAACCAAGTCCAATCTTCACGGCCTTCATGCTTGCTCCGATGTTTCGTGCCTCCGCGCCAAGATGCGCGGCCGTCTCTCGGTGTAGCAGCGCCGTGCACGCCTACCGGCGCAGAAGGGCCCCCTCCCCAGCATTTCACCCAGCTCGGGTTGCTCGACTCACCCGAGGTGCCTCCCGCCGCTGGGCGCACCTTTGGTGTGGATAGCACCGCGGCGCTGGCCCCTCGTAGCCAGCGCCGTCGGACCCACTTCACGCGGCGCGAGCGTGTTGTGCCACGGCCTCGGGAAGTCGCTCAAAGGTGCGCAGTTCGATGGCACCGCGCAGCTCCGGGGTCTTGAGCAGGGCGTCGCGCAAGCGCTCACGGCCCTGGCCGATGCTCTTGCCGTCCAAGACCAAGTGCGAGCCGTTCTTCTCCACGACGCCCAGGCGCACGGCTGTGTCGATCAGATCCGTAGCGGAATCGATGCCCACGCCCCAGCGAATGTCGAACTCGGCTTCGGTGAAGGGCGGCGCCACCTTGTTCTTGACCACCCGCACACGGGTTCGATTGCCTACGACGGCGTCGCCCGCTTCCACTTTGCCGATGCGTCGCACGTCGAGGCGCACGCTGGCGTAAAACTTCATGGCAGTGCCGCCCGGCGTTGTCTCCGGGTTGCCAAAGACCACCCCGATCTTTTGCCGCAGTTGATTGATGAAGAGCAGGGTGGTGCCGGTCCTGCTGGCGACGCTCGTCAGTTTTCTGAGGGCCTGACTCATCAAGCGCGCTTGCAGTCCCATATGGGACGCCCCCATGTCGCCTTCGATTTCGGCCTTGGGCACCAGCGCAGCAACGGAGTCAATCACCACCAGATCGAGCTGTCCGGAGCGAGTCAGGGTTTCCGTGATGTCGAGGGCTTGTTCGCCACAATCAGGCTGGGCCACGAGCAGCTTCGTGACGTCGATGCCAATGGACTTCGCGTAGCGCAGATCGAAAGCGTGTTCGGCATCGACGAAGGCAGCGACACCGCCCGCACGTTGCACCTCGGCGATGGCGTGCAAGCTCAGAGTCGTCTTGCCGCTCGACTCGGGCCCAAAGATCTCGATCACACGCCCGTAGGGGTAGCCGCCGACACCCAAGGCTTGGTCCAGGGCAAGGGCACCAGATGAGATGACCGGGATCGGCGCGCTGCCCGAGTCCGGACACAGGCGCATGATCGCTCCTTTGCCGTGAGCGCGTTCCACGTTCGTGACCAGTTCGGCCAGGATTTCTTCGTGATGCTTGGCATCGGCGTGATGCTTGGCATCGGCGCCGCGCTTCTCGGTCGTGGTTTGTTTCTTTGGTTCTTCTTGCTTTTTTGACATGGGCTACTCCTGCTTCTTTGTTGCTAATCGACTCGCGAGAGTCGGGGGTCAGATGGACGGCTGGCGATCCAGCAGGCGACCTTGAATGGCCTCTGCGAGGTGGGCGCTGCGTACGCGCTCGCTGCCCTCAAGATCGGCGATGGTGCGCGCCACGCGCAGCACCCGGACGTAGGCACGCGCCGAGAGCCCGAGGCGGGTCATGGCCGCCTCGAGTAGGTCGCGTCCGCCCTTGTCGAGCTCGGCGACCTTTTCGAGATCCGTATGGGACAGTGCGCTGTTGATTCGGGCGCGTAGCCCGTGGGCCTTTGACCGCGCGCGCTGGGTCTTGCGTACTTCGGTGACGCGCGCGCGAATGAGGGCGGAGCTCTCTCCGCGACGCGCGCGGGTAATCGCTTGTACCTCGACGGGTGGCACGTTGACGTGCAGATCGATGCGGTCAAGTAGGGGCCCGGAGAGACGTGCCAGGTAGCGGTGTCGCGCGGCGTCACTGCAGCGGCACGCGCGACGCGGGTGCCCCGCGTAGCCGCACGGGCAGGGGTTCACCGCAGCTACCAGCAAGGGACGCGCGTGGAACCAGGCGCGGGCACGCACCCGAGAGATGGACACGCGGCCATCTTCCAGGGGCTGTCGCAAGGCTTCGAGGGTGGAGCGCCGAAACTCGAGCAGCTCGTCCAAGAAGAGCACGCCGTGGTGTGCCAGGCTGATCTCACCCGGGCGCGGGATGTCGCCTCCGCCGACGAGCCCGGCGTCGCTGACGGAATGGTGCGGGGCGCGGAAGGGACGCACTCGCACTATGCCTTCCGCGGCTTCGATCAAGCCCGCGACGCTATGCACCGCCGTGGCTTCGAGGGCCTCTTCAAAGGTGAGAGGCGGCAAGATGGTCGGCAGCAGTCGAGCCAAAAGCGTCTTGCCGCCGCCCGGGGGCCCGATGAACAGCAAGTTGTGCCCGCCCGCTGCGGCGATCTCCACGGCCCGTCGCGCTGTGGCTTGCCCGCGTACGTCCGCCATGTCGCCAAAGGCCGCCTCGGGCGCCGCCGGCGCTAGCTCCGTTGCTGGCACGACGGGCAGCTGGGTTTCTCCGCGCAAGTGCCCGAGCACGTCTGCAAGGTGGCCTGCGGCTCGCACGTCGAGGCCGCGCACTAGGCCCGCTTCCCGCGCGTTCGGAGCGGGAACGATGGCGCGCCGCACGCCCCGAGCACGCGCGCCGTCGAGCTGAGGCAGCACGCCGCGCGCCGGACGTAAGGTGCCGTCCAAGGCGAGCTCCCCCAGCACGATGGTGTCGTGCACGCTGTCTTGCTCGAGCGCTCCGATGGCGATCAACACGCCCAGGGCGATGGCCAGGTCGAGCGCTGCCCCAGTTTTCGGTAGATCC
This sequence comes from uncultured Polyangiaceae bacterium, assembly GCA_965369205.1. Lineage (GTDB taxonomy): Bacteria > Myxococcota_A > Polyangia > Polyangiales > Polyangiaceae > JACKEA01. Next base: position 21,625 of record CBDUPW010000027.1, read on the forward strand.
GCCGGCGCTAGGTTGACGGTGATGGCGTGTTCGTCCAGGAGCACGCCGAGCCGCGCCAGGGAACTGGAGACGCGCACCTTGGACTCGCGCACCGGAGCCTGGGCCAGGCCCACGAGCTGAAAGAACGACGGCCCCCGGGTGCAGCAGACCTCTACGGCGATGCTGCGCGCGTCCAGTCCGACCAGCGCGCTGGAGCGCACCTGGGATAGCCCCAGGGGCTTGTCGATGATCTGCGCGCCGGCTTCGAATGCGTTCTGCATGCGGCGGCCTCCAGCAGGGACCGTGCCGCCATGGAATGCCGAGAGTTTGGCCAGGTCCCGCCTGGCATCGCCAGGGGCTTCGCCAGTGGCGGCCACCGCACGGAGCCACCACATGCGCCCGCGCCTCTGGCGCTCCGCGCACTAGGCCGCTATGAGCGGGGCATGACAGCGCATCCAGTCGTGCTCATTCCCGGTGACGGTATTGGTCCAGAGGTCGCGGACGCCACCGTCAAAGTACTCGAGGCCGCCAAGGCGCCGGTGCAGTTCGTCACGCGCTATGCGGGGGAAGCTGCCCTTGAGCGCGGGATGGAGCACGTGTTGCCCGTCGAGACCATCGAGGCAATTCGCGAGCATCACATTGCCATCAAGGGCCCCTGCTCGACGCCGGTCGGAAAGGGCTTTTCCTCCGTCAACGTGGCGTTGCGGCGGACCCTGAATCTCTACGCTGCCCTTCGACCTTTTCGCTCGCTGCCGGGAGTTCCAACCCGCTACGAAAACGTGGACTTGATCGTCGTTCGCGAAAACACCGAGGGGCTGTACAGCGGGATCGAAAACCAAATCACCGACGGCGTGGTGGTCAGCATGAAGGTGGCTACGCGGCACGCCTGTCATCGCATCGCTCATTGGGCGTTCCGCTACGCCACCCACCAACAGCGCAAGAAGATCACGGTCTTCCACAAAGCCAACATCATGAAGCTCTCTGACGGCATGCTGCTCTCAGAAGCCAAAAAGGTGCACGAGGTGGACTACCCGAACATCAAGTACCAAGAAGTCATCGTGGACGCCGGCCACATGCGGCTGGTGCAGGATCCGACGCAGTTCGACATCATCATGTGCGAGAATCTGTACGGCGATTTGGTGTCAGATCTGTGCGCGGGCCTTGTCGGTGGCCTGGGCGTGTCGCCGGGTGCCAACATTGGCGATACGGATGCCGTGTTCGAGGCCGTTCATGGGTCTGCCCCGGATATCGCTGGCCAGGGCGTGGCGAACCCCCTGGCGCTGATGATGAGCGCCAGCATGATGCTTCGGCATTTGGGCGAAACCCGCAGTGACGAGAGCGCGAAGCGGGCTTCTACACGGGTGCAGGCGGCTTTTGACAAGGCGCTGCTGGACGGTCAGAAGACTCGGGATCTGGGCGGCAGCCTGGGCACTCAGGACTTCGCTCAGGCGGTCATCGATCGTCTGGCAGACTGACGATGTCGTGGTCTTCCCCGGCAAATGCTCGGTAATAGCGGGCCACGCGTCCTTCGAAAGCCGCGGGCTTTTCAGCGAAGAGCCGCGTGCCAATGCGGAGCGCATCCCGGCGGAGTTCCGCGCGCCGGGCGTCGAGTGCGGCGAGCAGTTGCTCCAAGTCTCCGGCGAACTCCAAGGGGACGGAAGCGGAAAGCAAATGCTCGCGCAGGTCAGCCAAATCGTGTTCGTCCCCCAGCACGTCCGCGAGGCGCTTGAGGACCGTGCAGCGGAGGCCGAGCTCTTCGGGCCAGACCGGCGTCAGAAGTTCCACCTGGTGCCATTGGTATTTGACCCACTTGCGCCACTCGTGGAAGGCGTGCGTCGAAGTGTCTTGCAGGCTCTGACGCATGAACTCACGTCCGAGGGCGTAGCTACGTCGAAAACCGGGCCGGACGACGGACCACTTGCCGCGAACGTCTCCGAGCGTGGCAAACACAGCGGCAGCCGTCGCGAGGTGTTGCTGCGCTCGCTGTACGGTTTCGTCGTCCGGCACGCTGCTCGACGCGCCGGGCGTGGCAACAGGCGCCTGTCCGACGATCATTTGGCGGAGCGTTTGGGTGAAGGCCTCATTCTCTTGAGGCAAGGCGCGCAACATCAGCTCGAGTCCGCGCTTGCGCACCGCAGTTTCCCTGGCGGTCGCCAGTAGGCGTGACGCATCACGCAGCGCAGAATTCGCTTTCTTGTAGTCGTCTCTTGCGATGGAGAAGCGCGCAAGTCTGAGCAGCGCGCGCAGGCGCTTGATGCGCTTGCGCACTCCGTGCACATTCTTTTCCGTGTCGTCGGCGAGCCGCGCGAGGGCCTGCTGGCATTGATCCATGTCACGCGCGGCGGCGCGTTCGATCGCCTGGGCGGGGCGTTCTCCGGGTTGGATAGCGAAACTCATGGGGGACAGCGGTCCTTGCGCGCGCGCGCGAGGGGTGGGACAAATAGCCGTCTTGGCCAGCGGAGTCGAATCGGAACGAGCCCACCTCTTGGTGGACCGGGAACAGCTCGAAGCGCTGATGGCGCAGGAAGTCGCGGCCGTTGCTCGGCCGGAATGCGGGCTCTTTGGACCCGGCAGCGCGATGTGGCGGGTGGATCGGGAGTCCATACTGTTTCTAGGTGGCGGTCGCGCCGCGTTGCTGCAACTGGCGCATCCTTTCGTCGCCCACGCGGTGGATCAACACTCGAAGACCCGTTCGGATCCCCTTGGTCGATTTCAGCGCACCTTCACCAACGTTTACGCCATGGTGTTTGGGGATCTGGACAGCGCGCTGCGCTCTGCCCGTCGCGTGCACGCGATCCACCAACGCATCGTTGGAAGGATCAACGAAGACGTCGGTGCCTTCTCCCACGGCTCACCCTACGCGGCCAACGATGTGCACGCGCTGCTCTGGGTGCATGCAACGCTGATCGACTCGGCGCTCTTGTTCTACGAACAGATATTTGGCGTCCTGCCAAAGACACAACGCGAAGCGTACTACCAGGGCAGCAAGCGGTTCGCGCGGCTGTTCGGGATCCCGGATCCGGTGCTGCCAGCGACCCTGGCGGACTTTGAAGGCTATATGCGCCGCATGTTGGACTCGGATGTCATCTCCGTCGGCGAACCAGCGCGGGAGATTGCCTCGTTCTTGTTTTCGCCGCCAAGCGCGGCGCTGGGTCCGCCGCTGCGTTTCTTGAAGCTGATGACTGCGGGCTCCCTCACTCCTCGGCTCCGCAAGGAGTTCGGCTTCCAGTGGTCCGGCGCGCGTGAGCGCGCGTACCACGGGAGCTTGGCGCTGCTGGGGCCGGTGTACCGCAACTTGCCGCTCCGACTGCGCGTGGTGCCGGCCTACAGCCACGCCTTGAGGCGCATCGCCGGCGGCACGGGGCCGGATCCCTTTGCTCGCACCGTGGAGAGCCTCTTGAGCGCGAGTTTGGCGCGCGTCGGCATGCCGAAAACCGGTCTCGGCTAGGACGCCGCCGTGCACCGTCAGCGGGAGCGCGCCCCGGTCTTTAGATAGTCAAACTCGCCAACTTTGGCCGAGAGCTGGGCCGTCTGCGGAGCTGGGTTGCCTTCGGCTAGAGACGTCACGCTGAAGGTTTGCGCTGGAGCGCGCCGGGACGCGGGCGCCCCGGCTCCAGAGAGACAGGGCGGGCAACGACCACACGCCGTGCTGCGCGCGCCAAGTACTCGGGAAAGCGCGGCACGGTGACAACCCGGGTCGAGCAGCACGTCACGCATGCTGTTGAGACGCCGCTCGTCCTCGCGCTGAAGCTGCCACAGGCGCGCGGAGATTTCCGTCGCGCACTCCATGATCTCGCGCGGGGAGGTCAGCGTTTCCAGCCAGCCAGCAGTCACCCGGAGCAGCCCCGCCGACTCGAAAACGCAGCACCAACTTTCTACGGTGGCAAGGGACAGTCCGGTTTCGAGGGCGAGCGCTTCGAAATTCGTTTTGCGTGTTTCGAAGACCTGGCCATCGAGGGCGTCTGCCAGAGCGGCAGCGTGGGGCGGGTGCAGGCGGTGGCGCAACAGCAGTGCCCCGTTGCGACTGGTATCACCTTCATCGCAGTAGACGATGGCTCGAGCCTCGTCTCCGTCCCGGCCTATGGCGCCGATTTCCCGCGCGCATTGCTCGGCACTGGCGGGTGCGCCCCAGTGCACCAAAAAGCGCAGGTCGCGCTTGTCCAGACCGAAGCCGAACCCCCGGGGCGCTCCGTCGAGCAATCGTTCGTCGTCGATGCCGGCGATGCCAGTGCCGGGAGCAAACGCGCTCTGGGCAACCATGACGGTCTTGCGGCCGGGCAACATGAAGTTCAGCTGTTCGCCGAGGCGTTCGGATGGGGACAGGTCGGCGTGGTAGCGGTGCGCCGGCACCCGTGCGGCTGCGAGCAGAGCGTGGATCTCTTCCACTTCCCGGGAAGTGGTGGCTAGGACGAGTCCCGGGCGCCTCAGCTCTTGAACCAACGAACTAAAGGCGCGTTTGCGTGCGTCACCACTGAGCCGGTGCACTTCGACGCTGACGTTCTCGCGGATAGGCTCGGTCTCGATAACCACCGGAGCGCCCAGCTCGAGACACTCCGTGACTTGGCGCCGGCTGGTGAAGCTCGCCGGAGCCAGCAGCGCCAGCACGGTGGGTCGGCCCAAATCCACAAGCAGCCTGCGCCACGCGGTGAGTGACGGACTGACACTGTGACTGCTCTCCGCGAGGGTCTGTGCCTCTTCGACGACGCAGAGCGTGACGCCGCGGTCCCGAAGGGCGTCACGCACTGTGGGGCAACCCGCCAGCGCCGCGGGCGTCGTGAAGAGCACAGCCGGCTCGCCGCGACCGAGTTCTCCACACAGCTTGACCTGGTTGGCCTCCGGCGCGTTCGGGTCGAGGCGCAGCGCGGGCACGCGTCGATGCTCTAGGCGCTGCTGCTGCTCACGGGTGAGCCGCGGGCTGGGGGACAGGACGACTGCGATGCCGCCACAGAGTTGCGCCACGATGGCCGCACAGGTCGACTTGCCCTGGCCGGCGGCAAGGCTCGCCACGACGTTGCGGCCCTCCAGGCTCGCGCCAATGATGCGTTTTTGCAGCTCGGAAAGCGTGCCCGCGCCGAGGCGTTGGGCCAGCGCTTGTGCCTCGGCCCAGGTCTGATCGCTGAGCAATCCCTGGGATTGGGTAAGCCGCGCTCTTTGGGAGCTGCGTGGGGGCAGGCGGCCCACGCGCACCGATGCCGTGCGACCGCTCTCAACTGGCGGTTGAGCATGCGCATGCGCTTGCGCCGCATGCGGCCGGCTGGCGACGGCAACGTCGGAGACGGAAAGCACCGCCGCGGCGGGACGATGATGGTTCTGCGGCGCGGCCCTCGTCGCGACTGCCGGGGTTTGTTTCTCGGAGTCGCGTTTCGTCGGCTTGGCTTTGGCGCTGCTTGGCCTGCGCGTCGCGGATGGTTTGCGTGCCAGGAGCGCTTTGGACTTTGCCGGCTTCTTCTTGATCGCGCTCGGCGTACGTGCGCTGAGCGGCGACTTGCGTTTCCCGGTTGCACTCTTGGCGGCGCGCTTGCGTCCAGCGGCGGGGCTCGTCGCTGCCGCAGTCCGCGGACGTCTTGTTGAGGCGTTCTTTGCGGCGCCCGTGCTGCGCGTCGCGGCGGCGCGTTTCTGCTTTGTGACTGGAGTCTTCTTCGCGGACTTCTTCTTGGCGACAGGCCGCGTCTTGTGGGGCTTGCTCCGAGCTGCACCGGGTTTTCGTTTCGGTGCCGTGCGCTTGCGCGCGGTGGCGGTCGCCCTGCCGTTGCGCTTGGCCGCGGTCTTCCTGGCAGCGGTCTTCCTGGCAGCGGTCTTCTTGGCAGCGGTCTTCTTGGCAGCGGTCTTCTTGGCAGCGGTCTTCTTGGCCGCGGTCTTCTTGCCCGCAGGGCGCTTGCGGGCGGTTTTGGTTCCGCGAGTCCGAGCTTTGGCGGCTGGGCTCTGCTTGCGTTGCGTCTTGGTTCGCCGGTGCTTTGTCATGTGAAATTGGACACATGCGTAGCATCGGGGATCCCGATTGTGAACAGAAAAGCAGTGGACGGGCGCTCAGACGGTTCAGGCTTTCAGTCTGGCCGCTTTTCCCCGCCGTGTCCGCTGTGGCGCCGCTCGGTTGCGGCGCGGTCGGAAACACAGCGCGGCCCACAGCATCCAGCTCCAGTGAGAGCTTCCGTGGCCGGCATACGCGCTGCAGCCGCCCGACTTTGAGCTTGGACTCTCTTCGGGTTTGGTCGGCCGATGCGCGCTCTCCACTCGAGGGCGGCGCGCGGGAGCATCCCGATACTTCCCGACGCCAAGCTCGCGCAAGAGCACGCCGGCGTCCTCGACGCGATCGAGCAGCCACAGCATGTAGCGGATGTCGACGCCGATGTTCCGGGAGCGCTCCGTGCTGTAGCCGAAGTCCCCAGCGATGTTCTCCCACACCCGGTCGAAGTTGAGCGCCACGAGCTCTCCCCGGCCATTGAGCATCGGGCTGCCGGAATTGCCTCCAGTGGTGTCGGCGTTGGACAGAAAGCACACGGGCACGTCGCCCAGCCCGGGGTCGGACCAATACGAGTTCTTGGCGTTGGGCGCCTTTTCCCTCACGGGAAGCGGTAGCTCAAAGGGCCACTCTCCGGTGTACTTGGCGACGGCGCCGCTGAGACTGGTTTGCGGCGTTGCGATCAGCCCGTCCCGGGGCAAGTAACCTTGCACCTTGGCCACACTGATCCGCAACGTTCCGTTCGCGTCCGGATAGATGGCCCCGCCGCGCACGGCTTTGAGGATTTCGAAATACTTCGGACCCGCGCGACTGGCCAAGCCTGCACGCGTGTATTCGACATCCTGCAGCGCGGTCAGCTCGCGCGCCAGCTCGCGGCCCAGCTCAAGCACCGGATCTTTGAACTTCTGCAGCGTCTCTGGCGAGCCGTCGAAGAGCGCCTTGGTGGTCTCGCGTTTGCCCAAGCGGGACGCACGCAGCTTCGGCACCAGCGCTTTGGCAATGAGCCCCCGGTCGGAACTCTGACCAGCGATCTTTCGGAAAACCTCGATGTCCCGGGTTTTGTCCAGGGCGCGCGCCCGGGCGACCAAGCTGGCAAGCAACTCGGCTTCCACATCCGGGTCGAAGTCTCGCAAGCGTCGCTCTTGGGTTTGCCACAACGACGCAAGATCCCTGTCCTGGTAGCCCGGAGTGCGCTCCGCGTCGGGCTTGCCCCGCTCTTCGGCCAGGCGTGACAGGTCGACAGCAAGCGCCGTGAGATTCGTGCCGCGAGCCACGGCAGCCAACAGCACTTCGCGATCGTGCGCCGTGCGCTTGTCGCTGCTGAGCGCAGCGAGCTCTCGGAGTGCCTCCGCCAGCTCGGGTTTGTCCTTTGCGTACTCCTTGAGGCGGGTGTGCTCTTTGTTGCGGCGCTCTGCCAGCCCCATGGCGGAAATGCCTGCGAGCATGCCGCGTGCGTTCTTGTGGCGGTTCGCGAGCGACTTTTCCAGTGCTGCCACTTTGATAGCGACGTCTTTAGAGCCTTTCGCGTGTGCGCGCAGGATTTCCAACCACTCGCCATACAGGTGGATCGTACCGGGCAACACCTGCTCGATCTGACGGGTCACTTCGGGCGCGGGCAAGTGGCGATGGGTTTGGCCAGGATAGCCCATCACGATGACGGGATCCCCAGGCCCAACGCCCTCAGCGCTCACCTTCAGGAAAGACTTGGGCGCGTAGGGCACGTTGTCCTTGGCGGGGTCGACGGGCTTGCCTGCTTTGTTCACATAAGCGCGTAGGAGCGCGAAGTCTCCGGTGTGGCGCGGCCACATCCAGTTGTCGATTTCGCCGCCGTATTCGCCGATGGATTTCGGCGGCGCGTATACGAGGCGGATGTCGCGTAGCTCGATGGTCTCGAACAGCTTGTAGCTGGCGCCCATGAAGAAGGACTCGACTTCGCAACGCGCGCCTGCCGTCGACTTTTCGCACTCGACGACGATCGCGTTCTTTGCTTTCAGCACGCCGCGGTAGCGTGACAAATCGTCTTTCAGGCCATCGGTCGCTGCCTGCACTCGCTTCGTGACGTCGGTGATGCTCCGAAGCACGCGCACGGTGTAGCCTTTGGCCTCGATTTCCGCGGCGCGTTTCTTCGCGATGAATCCGCTCTGCAACAGGTCCTTGTCCGCACTGCTTTGTGCTTGGATCGCGCGGTAGGCGCAGTGGTGGTTCGTTGCGATCAGCCCCTCCCCCGAAATGAACGACGCGGAGCAGCCCGAGAGATTTACGGCTGCGCGCGCGAGTCCGGATTCGTCGTTCCAGAGCTGCTTTGGAGCCAAGCGGATCCCCAGACCGGAGAACTTTGCGCTGATCTCATCGAGCTGATCCGGCGGCCATTGGCCCTCGTCGGCGCGGGCTGCGCTCGCGACGGAAAATAGCGCGACGGAAAGCGCGACCGGCGGTGCGATTTGGCACAGCAGACGGCGTGCACGCGAAACCCAGACTTGCCGCACGCCGCTAGAGTGGACGGGCCTGCCCTCCGGAGCAAGCCTCCGCGCCCCGGGTGGCCCGCCCGAGTTCCCCTGCAGCCCTCGCCGGGGGATCTGGCCTCAGTTGGCCTTCGGCCGGGTAGGTGGGTGTAGGCCCGCCAATTGCCACGACTGCGGAAACGCGGGACACTACCCGCACCAGGTTCGAAGAACGATGATGATCCGATCCCGCTACGCCCTCGTGTTCGCTTTTGCGTGTTGCCTCACCCCAGCGGCGCAGGCGGCACCCAGCAAGGCAGATGTCGTTGCGGCCCGAAAGGCCGTCGGGGAGGGCAAGCGGCAAGAAGGCAAAAAGGACTGGGAGGCGGCCCGCGCCGCGTACCAACAGGCGGTCGAGCTTAATGAGTCCGCTGCGGTGCGGATCCGGCTTGCGCGCGCCGAAGACAAGCTCGGTCATTTGATCGAAGCGGCGGAGAACCTCCGTCTGGCTTTGGACAACAAGAAGATCAACTGGGGCCAGAAGCGCACCGCCAAGAAGCGCCTGAAGGATCTCGAAAAACGCATTCCCACCTTGAGTCTGGAGCTACCTGCAGGCTTTGAAGGCGAAGTGTTCGTGGACGAGGAAGCCATTGAAGCTGGAGCCCGAGGTGAACCCGTTGCGGTCAACCCCGGCGCGCGAAAAGTGCGCGCGACTCGGGAAGGCTTCGAGCCATTCAGCGAGACCTTCGAGCTCGCCGAGGGCGAAACGAAGTCAGTCACCATCTTGTTGGTGGAAAAGAAAGCGCCACCACCCGCCCGCGTGCCCGAAGAGGCTGAAGAAGAGAAGGGGTCCAGCGGGACCCAAAAGACCTTGGGTTATGTGAGCCTGGCCATCGGCGGCGCGGGTTTGGTCGTGGGTACGGCCATGGGGCTCGCCGCTCGATCCACGAAGAGCGAGCTCGATAAGTCCTGCAGTAGCAACGTGTGCAGCGAGTCGGATCGGGAGCTCTTCGACAAGGGACAAACCCAAGCAAACATCGCCACCACGGGCTTCGTCATCGGTGGCGTTGGCCTCGGGCTGGGCGCGTTCCTACTCCTCACTGCGGACGGCGGGGACGCGAAGAAACCGGCGCCAGCAGACTCGGCGAAGCTACGCCTACGCCCGGTGCTCGCGCCGAACCACGTGGGTCTCACAGGCACGTTCTAGTTGCCGATGTCCCTGGGTCTTGGCGACCGCTCCGCGTTTCCAAAACTGCAGCCGCGGAGCTACTTGAATCACGCGGCCATCGCGCCCGTGAGCGTGTTTGTGCGGGAGGCTGTTGAGCGCGTGCTTGAAGACTACGAACGCCGCGGCGTCGCCGCTGTTTTCGACTGGGTCGAACAACGCGGTCGCCTCAAAGCAATTCTGGCGCAGCTGATCGGTGCCGAGCCCGCCGAGATTGCCCTGTCCCCCAGCACGACCCGTGGCCTCATGGACATCGCGCTTTGTTTTCCCTGGCAGGCGGGGGATCGCGTGCTGCTCTTTGCCGGCGAGTTCCCCGCGAATGTAACGCCTTGGCAACAGGTTGCCCGGGAAAAACAGCTGACGACGCGGATGCACTTTGCGGATGCGTTTCGCACGCAGCCCGAGCAGGCGTGGCACGACTTCATGTCGGAGCTCGAGGGCGGGGTGCGCCTGGTGGCCGTGAGCGCGGTGCAATTCCAGACTGGCCACCGCATGCCGATAGCGCGCATGGCCGAGGCCTGTCACGCGCACGGTGCGCAGATCTGTGTGGACGCGATCCAGGCGCTGGGTGTCGTGCCGCTGAACGTGCAACAGGCCGGCATCGACTATTTGGCTTGTGGCAGCCAGAAATGGCTCATGGGCATGGAGGGTCTCGGCTTTGTGTACGTGCAGAGCGCGCGCACGCCTGAGCTCGTGCCGGTTACCGCAGGCTGGCTCAGTCACGAGGACCCCCTGGCGTTTCTCTTCGAGGGTGCCGGTCGACTCAGCTACGACCGTCCCATCCGTCGCAGCATCGATTTCATGGAGGGCAGCGCCACCAATGCCATGGGAGCCGCCGCCCTTGAGGCTTCGGTGACGGCGCTCTTGAAGCTAGGGGTGCCCGCCATTCACGGGCACGTGCAAACATTTTTGGACCGTCTCGAACCGCCGTTGGCTGCCATGGGCTTCGAGAGTCGCCGATCAGAACTCCCGGCGGAGCGTTCCGGCATCCTTTCCTTGGCACCACCGAGCAAGGTGGACGTCGTGGAGCTGCACGCGCGCTTGATGCAAGCGGGCGTCTCCTGCACCCTACCCGATGGCTTGTTGCGTTTTTCTCCGCACTTCTCCAACAGTCTGGACGAGGTGCCCAGCGTGGTCGAAGCCGTGTCCGCTGCGCTCGCCGAGCTATGACACAACGCCCAACATGGCCGCGTACCCTTCGCGGAAGCTGGGATACGTCAGAGCATAGCCGCTGCGAAGGAGTCGCGTGTTCCTGCAGCGCTTGTTGCTGCCTCCGCGGCGGACCGGCTTTGCGGCCACGACTTGCGGTGGCGGAGCAGAGCAAAGCTCCGCTAGGTACTGGAGCACTTCGCGGCGCGCCGCGGGGTCGTTGTCCACGCCCAAGTAGACTCGCTCCGGCGCCGGTAGCAGTCCAAGGTGCATCAGAGCGCCGGCGCAGTCGTCGCGATGCAGCCGGTTGGTGTACTGCGCGGGGTCTTCTACATAGCTCGCCTCTCCCGCGCGCACGCTGCGCAGCAAAGACTCGCGTCCCGGGCCATAGATGCCACCGAGGCGGAGCACGACGTGCGAATGCCCGCATGCGCTGAGCACGGATTCGGCCTCCAGTAGCAGCTTGCCCGTGTGGTGCGTCGGGGCGGTTTCGCTGGTCTCGTCCACCCACTGTCCGTCGCTTTGCGCGTACACAGCAGTGCTCGATGTAAATACGATTCTTGGGCTCTGTTTCTGTTCTTGCAGGGCGCGGCTCAGGTTACGCAGCCCGTCGACATAGGCAGCACGATAGGCGGCTTCGCTGCCATCGTCGGCGGCCGCGGTGTAGAACGCCACGTCTAGGGCGTCCGGCAATCCGCCGAGGCTCTGCGCCTGGGTGAGATCCGCGCTCAGCGCTCGGATCCCGGCGGGCACAAGGTCCGCCCGCCGCCGCAACGCAAAAACCGTATGTCCCGCGCGGGCGAGGCGCAAGCACAACTCCGCGCCCACGTAGCCACAACCGGCGACCAGTATACGGCTCACGCTCCGGACCATACACCATCGCGCCGCGCCCGTTCTTCGTCGACGTCGTGTATGCTCCGGGCGACCACCATGTGGATTTCCCCGCACGTTCGGCCGCGCCTCTCGCAGCTGGAGCTGGCGTTCAATCGCGACGGCACCGACCCCTACGGGGTTTCGCAGCGCGACATTGGGCGCTTCATGTCGCTGCTCTCCGTTTTCTACCACCGATACTTTCGTTGCAGCGTGCACGGTATCGAGAACGTACCGGTTAGCGGCCGCGCGATGCTCGTCTGCAATCACTCCGGCGGCTTTGCCATCGACGCAGGCATGTTGATCGCCGCGTGTTTCTTCGAGCTCGATCCGCCACGACTGGCCCAAGGCATGGTGGAGAAGTTCCTGGCGCGCCAGCCCTTCGCCGGCATGTTCCTGCAGCGCGCCGGGCAGTTCACCGGTTTGCCGCAACACTGCGAGCGCCTGTTGGCAGACGAGCGCCTGCTGATGGTCTTTCCTGAAGGCGCACGTGGTACAGCGAAGCTATTTGCAGAGCGCTACACGTTGGTGCGTTTCGGCACGGGCTTCATGCGCCTGGCCCTGTCCACGCAGACTCCCATCATCCCAGTGGCTTACCTGGGCGGTGGAGAAGCCGTGCCTACGATCATGAACTTGGAACGCCTCGGCAAGGCCCTGGGCGCTCCTTACATCCCAGTCACACCCTACGGCTTGCCCATCCCGCTGCCGGTACACACCGAGCTCCACTTCGGGGAAGCCGTGTTGCCCTCGGGCACCGGCAACGAAGAGGACAAAGACATTTTGGTCAAGGTCGACGACATCAAACGGCGCATCGCGGATCTCATCGATCGCGGCCGCAGGAGCTACGAGCCGACGTGAACCGGACCCTGCAGCTGCTACGGCGCCGCGCGGATCTGTCGAGCTCAGGCTGCAATTCGCGAGCAAGGAGGGCGAGACAGTGCGCGTTCTAGTCACGGGGATCTCGGGCAAGGTCGGGCAGCAGGTCGCGCTCCTGCTGGCTGAACACGCTCATGAAGTGGTGGGCATCGACCGACGGCCTTGGCGGGATGCGCCCGAAGGCATGCGCATTCACCAGGCCGATATTCGCAAGCGTGCCGCAGAGGATGTGTTTCGGATCGAAAAGCCCGACGCCGTCATCCACATGGCCACCGTGACGCACTTGACGGCCCAAAGCGAAGATCGCTACCGCATCAACTTGGGCGGCACCAAGGCAGTTTTCGACTTTTGCCACCGCTACGGCGTGAAGCACGCGGTGTTTGCCGGTCGTCACACCTATTATGGGGCCGCCGCGGACTCGGTGCTGTACCACACTGAAGACGAGCCGCCCCTCGCCCTCGAGACCTTTCCGGAGCTTGCGGATTTGGTGGCCGCGGATTTGTTCGCGGGCACGGCGCTCTGGCGCTATCCGGAGATCGCTACGGCCGTGCTTCGCATCGTGTACACGCTGGGGCCGAGCAAGTCGGGCACCCTCGCTGCGTTCTTGCGCGGTCGCCGGGTGCCTTCGGTCCTTGGCCACGACCCGCTGTTTCAGTTCATGCACGAAGCCGACGTGGCGCGGGCTCTGGTCCTGGCGCTCGAAAAGGGCCTGCGAGGCGTCTACAACGTCGCGGGTCCCCAGCCGATGCCGCTGTCGAGCATTGTGCATCACGTGGGACATCAGCTCATCCCGGTGCCGGAGGTCTTGTTCCGCTTGGTGCTTGGCCGCTTTGGCTTGCCGCGCCTACCCCCGGGCGCGCTGAGTCACATCAAATTCCCCGTCGTAGTCGATGCCAGTGCCTTCGTTGAAAAGACCGGTTTTGCACATTCGAAGGACGAATACGAAACCCTCCAGGACTTCCGCCGCTCACTGGGTGAGCCCTAGCCAGTCGCGGGCCCGTGATGGATTTGGGTCGGGTCTCTGCTCGGCCCCGCCACGCGCGTCCAGAGATTGGGTCGTCGATCCGGCAGGTAGCGCCTGCAAGACCTGAGCAGAAAGGCATTGCCCCGGCGCTCATGAACGCTTCGTGAACGCCACCTGCCATTGACCCGCGCACATTTGCATACATCCAGGGACCTTGAGTGCAAGCGGAGACAGCGTCATGCTTGGGGCATGCGCAGCGCTTGGGTCACTTCGGTCATCGGGCTGTTCTGCGTCGTTGCTTGCAGTGCAGGAGGGCAAGGCAGCGGTGGGACTGGCGGTTCTGGCGCGGTGGCGGCGGCCGGTGGCAATGCGGCAAGTGCGGGCGGAGGCAACGCTGGCGCAGCGGGTGCTGGAAATAGCGGCGGGGGTGGCACCGGTAGCGACGCTTCTGCGGGCGGCGGTGGGACCGGCGCCGGCGCGGGTGGCTCTGCCGATGCGGGCTTTCCGGACGTAAACTTCTACTACGATGCGCCGATCGTCACGCCAGAGGCGTGCGCGAGCACAGTCGTCGAAGGCAAGCTCACGCCCCTCGATCTCTACTTCATGCTCGATACGTCCGGCTCGATGGGCGGTTCGAACATCACTGCGCTAAAAGCGGGCGTCACTGGTTTCGCAGGCGGTGCAGCTGCGGCGGGCATCTTCGTTACGGGGCAACGCTTTCCCATTGGCGGCTACAGCGAGACGTGCGCGTCGAGCGCGTATGGCTCACCCGCAGTGCCCTGGGGTGTGCTGCCGTATCCGTCCTTCAATGCGTGGGTGAATGGACTCACTGCCACCGGCTACACGCCAAGTGTCCCGGGGCTACAAGGCGCCGTGGATGCGTGCAAAGCACGTATCGCGGCGCAGCCAACGCACAAATGCGTGGTTGTGTTCGTCACAGACGGAAATCCCGAGGGCAACTGTCCTCCCACAGGAAGCTCCGCGCAGACACCCCTCGGAAACATCGCCGCGGGTGCGTTTGCCGCGGGCATTCCCGTGTTTGCCATTGGCTTTCCGGGCCTGCCCGCTTTGGGCCAGGGCATCATCAATCATGTTGCATCCCAGGGCGGCACCAGCAGCGCGTTCATCATTACAGGTGGCAACATCGGACAACAATTCACTACGCAGCTGCAGGCGATCCAGAGCAAGACCCTGGGCTGCGAGTACGTGATGCCCACCACCACTCAAGGCACGATCGATCCCAACAAAGTTCAGGTGGATTTCGTTTCAGGCGGAGGCAACCCGCAGACCATTGGGAAAATCGCAAACGCTGCGGCCTGCGGGCCAAGCGGCGGTTGGTATTACGACAATCCCGCGAATCCAAAGCTGATCAAACTCTGCCCCAGCACCTGCACGGCAGTGCAATCGGACCCGAAGGGCAAGGTCGAGATCAACCTGGGCTGCTTGGGATCTTGAGCCCCAGGTCGCGCGCGCTGCTTGGCTATGCGGCGGCGCGACGGAGTTCCATGCGCTCGGCGATGCGTGTGGCGAGCGCCATGATCGTGATCTGCGGATTCACGCCGATGGCCGTCGGGAACAGGCTAGCGTCGGCCACGTAGCAGCCTGGCAAATCCCAGAGTTGTCCATCTAGACCGACGACAGAGTCCTCGGGCCGGGAGCCCATGCGCGCCGTGCCCATCAAATGCGGAGTGAACAGCTCAAGGGTGGAAGGGCTGGTTTGCAGCCGGTCGATCTGTTTCAGGTCGTCCATGCACTTGGCGCTGGGCTGATTGAAAAATGGGAGCAGGACCTCTTCGGCCCCCATGTTGAAGTGCATCTCCGCCAGCAGCTTGACCCCCCGCAGGAAGCGGCGGTGGTCGAGGGGTTGGATGTCGTAGCGCACCAACGGCAGACCCAGCGGACCGCGGCGCACGCTGCCCGTGGACGAGTCCTCTACCAGCACGCCGCTGAGTACCATCTGGTTGAAGCGCTGCATGATCTCGAAGGCGCGCGCGCCGTGAAAGGGCAGGTATGCCGC
This sequence comes from uncultured Polyangiaceae bacterium, assembly GCA_965369205.1. Taxonomy (GTDB): domain Bacteria; phylum Myxococcota_A; class Polyangia; order Polyangiales; family Polyangiaceae; genus JACKEA01. The sequence continues at coordinate 37,105 of CBDUPW010000027.1, forward strand.
GATCACCCCAGGCGCGACGAAGTTCTCTGCCATCAGGATCCCGTCCTCGTGGAAATGGCGGATTTGCGTGTTCTGACTCACCCCCTGCCAGCCCATGACGTCGTGTGGGTAGATGGCCAGCACCTTGGCGTTGGGGTGACACAAGAAATTCTTGCCCAGAAGTCCGCTCGGCCGCCCCAGGCGATGGCGTTGTAGTAGCAGTGGAGTTTGCACGGCTCCGCAAGAGACGATCACGGCGCGGGCGCGCACCACCACTCGGTGTCCCGGGCGACGCGTGACCGGGTCAACGCTCCGGCCTTCGATACCAATGGCACGCCCCCCGCGGATCAGTAGGCGTTCGACGCGTACTTCAGTCAGACAATCCGCGCCCGCGCGAAACGCCCGGGGCAGATAGCTGACCAAGGTGGACTGCTTGGCCCCAGTGGGGCAGCCCAGAGCGCAGTTGTTCGCTCCCACACAGGTGGATTGGTTGCGCTGGTTGACGGTGTAGGACCAACCCATCTTCTCGGCGCCACGTTGCATGATGCGGCTGTCTTCGCCCACGCTCTTTGGGTGCTGGTGTGCCACGGAGACGGCACGCTCTACGCGCTCGTACACGCTATCCATGCCGCGCGGGCCTAGTTCAGGCGCGCCCATGCTCTGCGCCCATTCATCCAGCACACGCTCTGGCGCGCGATACGCCATGCCGCCGTTGATGACTGTGCTGCCACCCACCGCGCGGCCTTCGACGTAGGGGATCGGCGGGTTTCCGAAAATGATCGTCGCAGCAGCGTCTCGGTATAGGCGCGGGATGCTCTGGGAGGTGTACGGATTGAAGCTTTCCGTGGGCGTGTAACTGCCTTCTTCTACGAATACGACGTGGGCGCCGGCCTCCGCCAACTCGGTGCCGACCGCGCCGCCGCCTGCGCCCGTTCCGACGACGACGACGTCCGCCGTGTACTCGGCGACGGGCGCATAGTCTTTATGCGACAGGATCACGACGCCGTCCCCAGGGCTGGCGGCGGTATGGAGCCCGTCTGTTTGGGCAAAGGCGGCTGCAAGGAGTGGCGGGGTGGTTTCGGCGACAGCAGTTCGTCTCGCAAAGCGATGCGGTCGCGCATGAATGCCACCGGACGATAGCCGATGGCTCTATGCACTTCGTCCTGATCGAAATAGGCAGAGAGCACGACGCCGCGCATTGCCACCACGAGCAAGCGCAAGAACGCGAAGCGCCCGTGCACCATTTCCGAAAGCAGCTTAGAAGCCCGGGCATGCGGCAGGCGGTGCAATCGGCTCGGGGCCACGAAGAGAAACAGCGGCGCGAAATCCAGAATCAAGATGCTCAACCACAGGCCTCGCGCAGAAATGGGGAGCATATACGGCATCCAATTGCGCACGACGCTTTCGACTTCATCTAGGATTGCATCCGAACTCGGCGCCGGCGGCGGCGGCATCAAGCAGCGGATGATCGCCCGGAACACTCGGCGCGTGTATGAGCCCATGGCGTAGGGCGCCGCCTCCTGAAAGCCGTCTGCACTGCGACGCGCCAGGCGCGTTGCGGGGACCAGATTCGAAGTGTGCGTTGACGGCGGGAAGGGGCGCGCTTGGGTCATGGCTTTTCCGGTTTCTTGGGCTTCTTATTGGCCTGTTGTTGTTTCTTCTCGTGTTCCGAACGGTGCGCCAGCACGGCTTCGAGGGCCTTGATGAAGGCGCCGTCGACCCGGCTGTAGTAGCTGCGAGTCGCTTCGATCGCGCCTTCTTCGTCACCGGCGTCGAGGCAGGTGATGAACTCGCGTAGGTGCTCCGGAAAGCTAGGCTCGAGCACCCACAGCGCTGGGAAGCGATCGATGATCTCGCGGTAGGCTTCCAGAAATGGATTCGCGATCCAACGAACCGACACGGAATGCCCTGCGTCGATCAGCGCATCAAGCCAGCGTTGAAAACCATGACCGACTACTTTCGGATCGCCGCGTTCGAACGCGGCGATCAGCAGGTCCGTGATGTCGCGCAACCGCTCGACGTCCGCTTTGTGCGCCCTGGCAATCGCCAGGCGTGTGGCAAACTCGATCACAAGCAGGCGCGCGGGAAGAATGTCCGCGAGCAGATGCACGACTTCACTCAAATCAGGCGCAGCTTCGAGATACGCCGGCAACAGCTCCATCGTGCCCGACTTGCGATAGTCCGCGACGGTGACGCCCTGCCCGTGCCGTACGGTGACCAGCCGGGACTGTTCGAGCTTGCGCACGGCTTCGCGCAGGGTGTTGCGGTTCGTATGGTAACGCGCGGCGAGTTCTCGTTCACCGGGCAGACGTTCCCCAGCAGAGAGCTCACCGCGCAGGATTTGGCGGCGGAGCTCGCGGAAAATGTTCGCGGCGATATTGGTACCGGGTGCTGTGTCGTTCATCGTCAATTCCCCATGTTGGGAACCAACTGGTTGAACCAATTGTAGCTGGTTTAACCAGTTGGTCAAGGCGGTAATTCTTCTGGGTGACTGGTCGCCCGATTGCGGCCGGAGAGCGAACGAAAACGACCAGGCTCGGGGGCCCTCGGTTGACCAGTTGGTTGCTCTTGGCGCTTTTCAGGGGATTTCTGGAATTCGGTCACCGCCCTTGAGGGTTTGGCGCCATGGGGATCCCGCGCTTTGGTGCGCACTCTGCCCGTCCCAACGCGGGGATGGGCACTGGGTCGGCCGCAGCCGAAACTATTTTCTAAGAAAATGCGGTCGGCTGCGTTGTCCTGATTGAAGGCGCAAATGAGCGAAGGCAACGCAGTGCAGAGCGACGGGAAATGGGTGCTCGAGGCCCTAGACCAATACGAGGCGAAACTGCTGCGCTTCGCGCGTTCGATCGTTGGCGAAGCCCAGGCGGCAGACGTAGTGCAGGACACCTTTCTGTGCCTGTGCAAAGAGCCCGAGCGCGACGTGCGGGGCCACTTGGCCGCGTGGCTGTTTACGGTGTGTCGCAATCGCGCACTGTCGCAGCTCCGTTCAGAGCGACGCCTTCAGAACATGGAGGACGACGACGTGCAGCCCCACCCAGATAGCGGACCCGCAACCAAGTTTGAGCGCAAAGAACAGCTGACGCGTGTCGGCAGAGCGATTCGTGAACTACCCGAGCGACAGCGCGAAGCGCTGCTGCTCAAGCTCGACGGTGGGCTCAGCTATAAAGAAATCGCCGAGGTCATGCAGCTGAGCGTTTCTAACGTTGGCTTCATCTTGCACCAAGCGGTGCAAGCGATTCGAAATGAAATTGCCAGCGAGTCGGCCCTGCCCGCAGTCGCCCGGAGGATGTCATGAATACCGAGCAAGAAGACGTCAAACTGACTGCCTACGCCTTGGGTGAACTCAGCGCGGAGGACGCTGCGACCCTGGAGCGGGAGCTTGCGGAATCGCCGGAGCGACAGGAGGAGCTGCAGGCCATTCGGGCGACTTTGGACGCAGTGCGCGAAGAGTTGGACAAAGACGACGCGGCGCTGAGTGCGCGCCGCCGCGAGCGCATCGAGACAGCGGCGCAGCGCGGTGATGCCGATGACGCGCCGGAGGCGGGTGCTGCTCCAGGCGCCAAACTCGAGCCGAAGGTTGTGCCCTTTGCGCCGAAGCGTTCGCGTCGCGGACGACTGATCGGCGCTGTGTTCGCGGCGAGCGCAGCGGCAGCCGCGGCGGCTGGGGTGTTCTTGGTGCAGTCGGCCGAGCATCGGGGCTTGAGCGAGCATTCCGAGTCTGCCGGATACAAGAACCTGCCTTCTAAGTTCAAGTCGCCGTCGCTGGCGCCAGCGCCCACTACGGCGGCGTCGGCCGCAAGCGTTGCCGACGACAAGCCCGTGGACGGCAAAGAAGACCTGGCTCAGAAAAAGGGCAAGGACACCGGACGCTTCAATCGCGAACGCTACGATCACGTGGTCGACAACCCCTTCGTGCGGGTGGAGGCCGACCCGCGATCCACGTTCTCGATCGACGTGGACACGGCTTCGTACGCGCTGACTCGCCGCCACCTCACGGATGGGCGGCTGCCGCCCAAGGGTGCGGTGCGCATCGAAGAGATGGTGAACTACTTCCAGTACGAGTACCCGGAGCCGACGGGGCCGCATCCGTTTTCCGTCAGCACTGACGTGGCATCCGCGCCTTGGGCTCCGGAGCACCGCCTGGTGCGCATCGGGCTCAAGGGCAAGCACGTGCCGCCCCGGGACGTCCCCGGCACCAACCTGGTGTTCTTGATTGACGTGTCTGGGTCCATGTCCGACGAGAACAAGCTACCGCTGCTCAAGCGCAGCTTCGGCCTATTGGTGGACCAACTGGGGGCCGAAGACAGCGTGGCTATCGTTGTCTACGCCGGCGCGTCAGGTTTGGTGTTGCCCGCAACGCCGGGTAGTCAGAAACAGACCATCCTTTCGGCGCTCGAGCGCTTGGACGCAGGCGGGTCGACGAACGGCGGCGAGGGGATCCGTCTGGCCTACGCCGAAGCCAAGAAACGCTTCGTGCCCGGAGGCATCAATCGCGTGCTGTTGGCGACGGACGGTGACTTCAACGTGGGCACGACGAGCGAAAGCGAGTTGGTGGACCTAATCGAAGCGAAGGCCAAGAGCGGCGTGTTCTTGAGCGTGCTGGGGCTGGGTGGTGGCAACTACAACGATTCCACCCTGGAGAAGTTGGCGGACAAGGGCAATGGCAACTACGCCTACATCGACACACTGCGGGAGGCGCGCAAGGTATTGGTCGAACAAGCCACGGGCACGTTGATGACCATTGCCAAGGACGTGAAGATCCAAGTGGAATTCAACCCCAGGGAAGTCGAGGCCTTTCGGCTCATCGGTTATGAAAACCGAGTACTTTCCCACCAAGACTTCAACGACGACAAGAAGGACGCTGGCGAGATCGGCGCGGACCACACTGTCACCGCACTGTACGAAGTCGTGCCCAAGGGGGGCGCGGTGCCGGGGCCCAAGGGGGATGCGTTGAAGTACCAGGCGCCCCGAGCTCCCAGTCCCGCGGCTGCCACTGGGGAACTGATGACGGTGAAGCTGCGCTACAAGCAGCCCGCCGGCGACGTGAGCCAACTACTGGAAGTAGCGGTGCGCGACGGCCGCGGGACGATTCAGAACGCAAATGCTGACTTCCGTTTTGCGGCCGCGGTGGCCGGCTTCGGCATGCTGCTACGTGAGTCCCCCTACAAGGGCAGTTCCAGCTTCGAGCAAGTACTGAGTCTGGCCGGAAATACGAATGCGTCGGAGGCCCGGAGCGAATTCTCAGCGCTGGTGCGCCGGGCATCGCAGCTGAAGCGCAGCGGGGACTAAGTCGGCAAAATGCGCACAAAAGTGATCAAACACGGGACATGCGCGCGCATGTCGGCGGAATGCGCGCAAAAGTGATCAAAATGTCGACATACGTGGCGCGGGTGCGCGCGGGCGTCGCGTCGCGCGGTCGTCGCGCCGCGCGCAGCGCTCGAAGCGCGGGCAGCGCCTCACTCCGCGAAGCCGTAGCGCTTCCCGTTTTTCAGTGGGGGCAGCTCTGGTTTGGGCAGCAAGATCGTTCGAACGGCCCACAGTTCGTCGAAAATGCGGTAGCGCGTGGTTGCATCCAGGTAGTCCACGCCCGAAGAGCCGCCCGTGCCGAGGCGCCGACCGATGATACGCTCGACCATGCGCGCATGGCGTGTACGAAACAGCACCAGCTGTTCTTCGAGCTCTACGGCGGTGTCGGTCAGCAGGCGCGGCCAGGCGAGCAGCGGCAATTCGCGGTACGACTCGATGAAGAGCGCGCCAGCGCGAATACGTTTGAGCTTGGCGCGTCCCTCTTCCGGAGCATCCGTCGCCATCAGGAATTGCTCCGCGACGGCCTCTCCCTCCGCGATGCGCGCAACGAAAGGCTCTGGGGCTTCGTTTAGGGCTTTGGCCAGGCGATCGGCCTTGCCAGTGTTGGCCGCTCTCAAGCGCTGCAAGTAGTCTGCAACAAACTGATCGATCGCAGCGTCGTCGCCGTCATCCCCCGGGCTGGAACCCATGATGGGGGTGCGGAACAGCCAATTGTGTAGCGCAGTCTTCAGCGTGAGTTCTTTTCGCGCCGCTTTGATACGCGTCCAGGCCAGCTTGCCCGCTGGCGAGTGAGCCGCCAGATGGCGGATGTGCTCCATTGGGTCTTTGCCGCCGTAGGTGACGCGGCGGCTTTCATCGAATCCGAGCACGATCTCCAGCTCCCGCAGCTGAAACGACTGGAAGCCGCTGGCGGGGATCAGTTTGTCGCGGAACGCCAAGAAGTCCTGGGGTGTCAGCGTCTCCATCACTTTGAAGTGCTCCACCGCCAACTCGAGGATGGTACTCGCGCGCCGCATGTGGTGCACGACGTAGGGGATCTGCTCCTCGGGAACCTCGGGCGACGCCAAGTGGTCCCGGGCTTCACGCAGTTCTCGCAAAGTCAGCTTGAACCACAGCTCCAAGACTTGGTGCACCACGACGAAGTGCAGCTCGTCCGGGATCAGCTTGGAGTCGTCGCCCTCAATGCCGCCCTGCAGCGAGAGCAGTTGGTCCAGATTGAGGTAGTCCCAGTAGTTGGG
>CBDUPW010000028.1:0-43245 GCA_965369205.1 uncultured Polyangiaceae bacterium
AAGACCTGGCTGACGATGAAGAGCGAGCAAGCTCCCTTTGGTGGCGTGGACATTCTGCACGAGACGCGCGAGGCCAGCCTGTACCGTCTGCACCTTCGCCCAAGCCGTCAGGTGCGGTTGCCTGCGTTGCCCGAAGGAAGTGCCGGGATCTTTTGCTTGAGCGACGGCCTGGCGCTCGACGGTGATCTTCAGCGAGCGCACCGCAGCGCTCGTCTCGACGCGCGCGCCGGCCATACGGTCATTAACGCTGGCAAGCGAGATGCGAGCCTGCTCTTGGTCACGTGCCAGAAGCGCGCGGCTCTGACGGAGCTTGCCTCCGGCGAGGCGAAACGTGACTCCGCGGCGACCCGGTCGCGCTGAAAAGTCATCCATTGTTGGAGGTTTAGCGCCCAATAGCTCGTGCGATTGGGGAGTGTAGGTCCATATGCTCCATGTCCCACGTTGTCCTTCCATTCTCGGGTGCAGAGGGACTTTCGTATTTCCATCTGCTCCCGTATCGGGCATTTCAATGGCGGCACGGAGGGGCAACTGTGACGCAACCAGCGAGCGAAGAACGACCAACTCCCGAACGACTCACACGCGAGCAGAAGCGCTCGCGGCGCAAGCGGGTGGTGCGGGCGCGCACCATCAGCGTGGCGCGAACGGCCCGTCACGAGTTGTCGGAGCTCAAGCGGCGGAACGCTGGCATCGCGCGGCAGCTTCCCGAAGCTCGGTCCGAGTGCGCAGAAGGACCGCGTCCTTGCCCGCATGTATCTTGTCGTCACCATCTGTACTTGGACGTTTCGCCGAAGACCGGCGCCATCAAGTTGAACTTTCCAGATATGGAAGTATGGGAATTGCCGGATACCTGCGCTCTGGACATTGCCGACCGCGGCGGCGTGACTCTCGAAGACGTGGGCGCCATCATGAACCTCACGCGGGAACGCATCCGACAGCTCGAGCTTCAGGCGCTGAATCGGCTCGAGACCCTGCGCGACATGCGGGATCTTCGCGAACTGGTGGAGTGAAGGCGGGGCCGGTTGCGAGCCGGGGCCAGGCTTCCCCGTAAAATTCCGGTTTTTTCGCTTGAATTGGAAACCCTGGCCGCGCCGGTGTTAGACTCCTGCGTCGCTGTGACAGCCAAAATCCGGGAAATTGTCGCGATCTCGTCAACGCAGATTTGCGGCGAACAGACGCGCCCAGAGGCCGCTTGAGCAACGAGCGTGACAGCACCCGGAAACCGGCCGGGCCACCGCCGAAGCCAGCGGCTGCGAGACGAGCGCCCCCCAAACCCGACCGTCATCCGCCTGCACAGCGGCCGGCTGCGGGCGCGCGACCTCCTCCCAAGCCGGCGCAAGCGGGACCCCCGCCAAAACCCCGTGCCGCCATGGGCAGCTCTGCCGCCGCGACGGAGCAGGAAACGATGCTCGAGGACAAGTTGAATCGAGTAGCGACGCACTCCCGAATGCGCTCTCCGGATGGCGCCGCGGAGCCGACAAGCGACATCATCCCCTTGGTCTCCGTGCCGCCGCCCGGCAAAGAGGCGGACAAGTACATCGGCTGCACAATCGATGGCCGCTACGTGGTGCTGTCCGTTCTGGGCGAGGGCGGCATGGGTGTGGTCTACAAGTGCCGGCATCGCATCTTTGACAAGACGATCGCCGTGAAGATCCTACGGGCGGACTTGGCGAAGAGTAGCGAGGCGACGGAGCGTTTCGTAACGGAAGCAAGAGCCGCCTCGGCGATCGGAAACATCCATATTGTTGATGTCTTGGACTTCGGCGAGCTGCCCGACGGCTCGACCTACTTTGCGATGGAGTACCTGGAAGGTCCAACTCTCGCAGACATGATCGACGACGGAGTATTGATCGGCAGCGGCCGCGTCGTTGGCATCGGCCGACAGTTGGCCGAGGGCCTGGCCGCGGCCCATGACGCAAAGATCGTGCACCGTGACCTGAAGCCCGACAACATCTTTGTGATCGACCAGGCCGGCGAGGACTTCGTCAAGATCGTCGACTTTGGGATCGCCAAGGTTGCGGGAGCTGCGAACAAGCTCACGCGAGCCGGCGCGATTTTTGGCACCCCGCACTACATGTCGCCCGAGCAGTGTCGTGGCAAGAGCGTGGATCACCGCACGGACATCTACTCTCTCGGCATCATGCTCTACGAGCTGATTGTCGGTGAAGTCCCCTTCGACGCAGAGAACCCTCTCAGCATTCTGAGCATGCACTTGCACGATCCGCCGCTGCCCCCAAGCGCGGTCGACAACGCGCCCGCGCTCCCAGACGGGCTCGAGCGCGTGATTCTCAAATGCCTGACCAAGGACGCGGAAGACAGATTCCAAACCATGTCGGAGGTCGCCGATGCGCTTGCTGCCATTGAGCGCGGCGAGTCAGTCGACGAGATCGTGGTGCCGATCAGCGTGTTCCCGCCCTCGGATGAACCGCACTCACTTTCCGAGCTCGATCCTAACCTCTACCCAGATCCTGAAAGCGCGGCCGAGCCAGTCCTGGACCTGAGCCGTGTGAGCATTCCCGGTGTTGCAGTCGTGGAAGCGACACCACGCTCGCGCAAACTCCCCGCCATTGCGCAGCACGCGGCCACTTCCCAGCAAGCTCCGTCGACGCCTCGGCCCAGGCAGGTATCCGACGCAGCAGTCGAGCGCGAATGGGAGCGGGCCAACCGAGGCAGTCGCTGGCCGCTAGTGCTCGGCATGCTGCTGCTGGTTGGTGCCGTCGGCGGCGGCTACTACTACAACATGCTGACCAGCGTTGGGCCGCTTCCCCAGACCGTGCAGGCGGCTCGACCGCTGGTATTCAAGGACTTCATGGGGGCCCATGCCATCGAGACTCCGGCGCCAAAGGTCACCGCGGTCGCGCTGGTGATGTCGCCGCTGGATGCCAAGGTCTATCGCAACGGCAAGGACCTAGGCAGCATGCCCGTAAACGTCGACGTCCCCGATGGCGAGACGGTTACCGTCGAAATCAAACGGGACGGATACTTCACCCGCAAGGTGGAACTCGACGGGAAGCGACTCAAGAAGCTGATCCGTCTGGCACCGATCCCGGGATCCCGCGCGGCTGCGCCCACCAAGGAACGCAGCGCAGAACAGCTTGGTTTCGGCAAGGACGAGGGAGCTGACGAACCGGAGACCACTCCAGCCCCGGCTCCCAAACCCACCGGGTGGCGCATCGGGGCTCCCGCGGAGCCTCCGACTTCGCCTGCACCCGCTCCCCCGCCAACCCCCGCGCCGGCGCCTGCACCCACGCCGGCACCCGAATGAGTGGTACTGCGTCGCGACTAGCTCGTGCTGTGAATGAATGTGCCGCGTCCGCGGTGTTTGACGACCCCGGGAAAGGGAAGCGCGCGGCCGTGCATCACCGCAAACACGCCGGCGGGAAGTAGCCGCGCGGCGATCAGCGACTCGGTTACGTTCTGTAGTGCGTCAGTGTCTCGAAATTCAAAGGGACGGAATGCGCCGGTGAGCACCACCGGGATCTTAAGATCTTGCAGTTCCTGCGCGAGCATTTCACCGGTCGCCGAGAGCGTGTCCGTTCCGTGAATGACGACCACTGCGTCGTGGGACCCAAGCTGTGCGCGGACGGAGTCCATGACGCGTTTGCGGTCCGCATCCGTCATGTCCAGCGAGTCCTTGCTCATCACCGGTACGTGATGGATGGCCAGGTCCACAAGGCGCAGATTTGACAGGATTTCGTCCAGAACCGAACGCACGTTTCGGAGCGAGCCGTCCGTCTCGTCGTAGGTCTTGTCGATCGTGCCGCCCGTGGTGAGGATCGCCAATCGGAATGGGCCTTCTGCCTGCAACATGGGCGCTGCATAACACGGACAATGGTTGAACCACTCGCCCTGCTGACATCCGGCGGGATTGCGAGTACAGCCGTGCCCGCATGAAGGCCAAAGGATGCCTTCCACGGGGAGAAGATGATGACTGGCGTGACGATCACCGGCTCAGGGCACTTTCTGCCTGGGGCGCCAATCCCGAACGCTGCGCTTTCTCGCGTAATGGAAACGGATCACGAGTGGATCCTGCAACGGACGGGCATCGAGCAGCGTCACTTCTGCCCGGAGGGCCAGGGCGTGTCGGATTTGGCGCTGGTGGCAGCGCAGCGCGCCCTCGAGTCCGCGGGCTGCGCCGCCGAAGACGTGGACTACATCTTGTTCAACACCATGACGCCGGACCACGTGTTCCCCGGTTCTGCGCCATTGCTAGCGCGGGCGCTGGGCTGCCGTGGCGTTCCGGCGCTCGACTTGCGCACCCAGTGCGCGGCCATGATTTATAGCTTCCAGCTTGCGGATTCCCTGCTCTGCAGTGGCGCGGCGCGACGGATCCTCGTTGTGGGCGCGGAGGCACACGCTGGCTTCATGCCTTGGCGAGACTGGGACGTCTTGGAAGGGACCGCGCCGGGGCCGGTGGCGCCAGCGGATTTCGAGCGAGCGTCGCGGCATCGCGCCCTCGCGATCATTTTCGGCGATGGCGCCGGAGCGCTGCTGCTCGAAAAGACGGACGCCGTGGGCGCAAAGCTTTTGGGAGTCGACCTGCATAGCGATGGCCAGTTCGCAGAGAAGCTCTTCATCCCTGCCGGATTCCGCTCGCGCCCGTTCGTTTCTCAGACGACAGTCGAAGAAGACCTCTGGATCCCACGCATGGATGGTCGCGACGTGTTCCGTCAGGCGGTCACCCTGCTGCCCAAGTCCGTCAAACGCGTCTGCCAGCGCGCTGGGGTGCAGCTTTCTGATGTGGACTGGTTCATCGCGCATCAAGCGAACCAGCGCATCAACGACGCTGTTCGAGAGCGCCTCGGCGTCCCGGCGGAAAAAGTGCCGAGCAATATCGCCCGGACGGGCAACACGTCCGCTGCGACCATCCCCATCTTGGTGGACGAGATGCGACGGGACGGGCGCCTCAAATCGGGACAGCTCGTGTGTTTTCTGGCGCTCGGCGCCGGGTTGCACTGGGGCAGCATTCTGTGGCGGCTGTGACGCCCGGGCGCGCGCTGCCTAGAGCCAGGCTGGCACGCAAGAGCCCTGATGTTTGGGCGGGTTGCGCACGATGTTACCCGACGTGAGGATGACCCATTGCTCGCTGCATTTGTTGTTCGTCTTCACGACGAGCTCAATCTTCGGGTTGTTCGGATCGACGCTCGCGCACGCCCCAGACGCGTTGATCGCCGCTACCACGGCGTCCCGAAATGCCTGCGGTTGCAAGGCGAGGGGACAGCACGCGGCACCGACGCTGAAATCGAACCAGCTGGGCTGCTGAGCCAGGACCGTTTGGACGGCGGTCTTGACCTTGTTGCCCAAATTGGGCGCTGGGTCGCCGCAGCTGTAGTTGGTCGTGGAAGCCGCGCTGCAGTCCAAGCTGCCGCTGGAGTCGCAAACGAACGGCGCTTCGATGGGGCTGTCAGCGACCGCAGCATCCGAGGTCGCCCCGCCGCTGCTATTGCCGCCGGTCGCCGAACCCGCGGCGCCTCCGGTGCCCGCGAAGCCTCCGAAACTCGAGTCAACGACGGCGATCCCTCCCTGACCCGCGCTTGCGTCCGCCGTGTGAGCGCTGCTCGGTGCTTCACTGGCACTGCATGCCGAATACCAAAGCCCCGCTACGAACACGACGACGCGTCTCAGACTTCGCACCACGGCCAAGTATACGTGTTTGCGGCGCCGACATTGGCGTGGCCCCTCAGAAACGGTCACCCAGCCCCACCGCGACGGGAAATTCCCGGACTTCTGCCGGGGTCATGGGATTGGGCGGCCTTGCTAGAAAGCCCGCTCCAGAACGCTGCCGTCTCGGGCCAGCCAATGCACCTTGGAAGCGTTCGCGACCAGGGCGAGTGGGCCGTCGGTGTCCGGATCTAGGTTCGTGAGCTTTCGCTGGCTCGCGTCGTAGCGCACCAGTCCGGGAGCGTACTTGCCAGCGCGGACCCGCGCCCAGAACACGGCGCCGCTTGCCACAGCTAGTTTGTCGACCTCGGAAATGTCGACGTATACGTCTTCGATCTGGCCCGACTTTCGGTCGACCCGACGGACGTGCCTTCCAGAACTCACGTAGATGTGGGTGCTGTCAAGGGCCATGGTCTTCGAAAGTCCGATCTGTTTCGCCAGGGGTTGCAGTGCCGTGTCTTCCACGGCGGAGACGCCCAAAGCCGTCACCGCATACGTGCCCGCGGCGTCGGCCACTAACGCGTGCACGCTCATGCCGCGCAGTTCGCTCTGCTGCCCGGATGCGTCGAATCGTCGAAGAGTAGCCGCAGACGCGACCCAGGCCGACTCGGCAGTGGCGGCCATGACCGTTGGGCGACCGGTGTGCGGTGCAATCGTGCTCAGCTTCGACACGCTTTGCCCCCGATACACTTGGTGGTCCGTTGCCACCCACAGGACGTCGCCTCCCGCCGCCACAGTCACGGCCTGAGCCGCAAGGGCAGTCTTCGTCGGCTGGCCTGCGGGCGGGACTTGGACGAGCTGTCGGCCTTCGGCGAAAAAAAGCCCAGTGCTGATCCGCGCCAGGGTCTTTCCAGGGCCTTTGGCATAATACAGCCGACGGGTCGTGGCCGCGTCCGCAAGGCACGCACTCTGCAACATGCGTGCGTCTTCGCCGCCGTCCGGCAGCAGCACGACCGCGCGGTTTTCGCCCTCCATCAGGGCGTCTCCGTAGACACGCGCGATCCTGCCCACTCCGCCGCCGGTGTGGACCAGCTTGTTGATCAGTTGCGAAGCGCGGAACACTTCGGCATTTTCCAGGCTCTTGGCGCCGATGCTACGACTCGTCAGGCCCGGCGGCGGATTGCTGAATTCGACCACGAACTCGCCGGCTGGCTTGCGCCACAGGCGTCCCAAACAAAGCGCCTCGGGTGTGCGCCAGGCGACGTACTCCACGTCGGTGTTTACGGGGTCTTCTCGAAAGGTCAGGGCGATGGCAACCATGACCAAGACGCCCACCGAGAGCAGCGGAGCAGCGACCGCCGCCGCCAGCGTGACGCGGATGGCCCAGGTGGAACGCGCGCCTAGGGAGCGTGCTTCCCGCCGCATTTCGGCCTCGTAGTGCTCGAACACATGGTGCGTGCGGTGACGCATGCGCGCGAGCACGCTGGGGGCAACCACGTTGTCCGCGCGGCAAAACCCGCAGCTGCAGACGACCTCGCCGGGCGCGTTGCTCAGCGGCGCTCCGCATACATGGCAACACGCGGGCTCGCCGGGGGCACGGGGCGGACTCGCCGCGCAGGCTTCCTCAAGGTTGCGTCGCGCCCGCGCGATGATCCACGCGCCGAATGCGCCACTCGCCAGCATCACGGCCAAGGGCAAAAATCCCATGACGACGATGACCCACCACGCCACCTGTCCGGACATGAGGGAACAGGTGCCCGCAAAGAACACGAACGGGATCGTCACGAACAAGAGCACGATCGCGAACTTCAGCTTCTGCCACCACGCCGACATCAGCGTGCGGCGCTGCAGGGAGTTTAGGGTGCGCTCCTTTGCGTCCTGCTGCAGCAGGAGATCCCGGGCGTGGCGCAAATGCGCGAGGGTGTCGGGCGCCGGGGCGCCGTCGTATTTGCAGTGGTCGCAGCGCTGCCGCTCGGGAGTGGCTAGCGAAACCGGGTTTGGTGCGCCGCAGCGGGGGCAATGGGCAGCCAGCATTGCCGCCACATTGCCTGCCAACGCGGACAAAAATCAATCTGCGCGCGCCATGCCTCTAACGGCGTCCGCAGCTGGAAGCGAGAGTCCGTTCTTCAGTCGCCCGCGCCGGCGTCGCTGCTGCCACCGGCTCCGGCCGTGGCTCCCGCACCTGCGGCTGCACCGCTGCCCGCGTCGCTGCCGCCCGTTCCACCCGTGCCGCCTGCGCCGCCGGTACCGCCGCCTGGCATACAGACGTTGACCTGGATCGCAGTATTGATGATCTGCACCTTGGCACAGGCTGCGCCGCCGGCACAGGACGTTCCCTGACAGAACGGGGAGCAGGTCCCGGTTTGCGGCGTGGCCGCGTTCGGGAAGCAGAACATACCGGCGCCACAATCCGCCGTGCCCGCGAGGTTCACGCAGCTTGAGCCGGCTGGCTTGGTAGCATTTGCCGGCAGGCACTCAAGAGCATTGCCCGCCGCGTTGGGCCAGCAGGTTTGGTCCGCGGCGCACGAATTTGGATTTGCTTGGCAGCCACCGGGCGTCGAGCTGCCGCCACTGTCGTCGCTGCCACAGGCGAGGGCAGTGCATCCCAAAAGCGCGAATCCGAAAGCGAAGTGTTTCATGTGTCCTCCCAAGTTCGGATCGCGGTTTCGCACAGACCGTGGCGGGAGGCAAAGCCTCCGAAGCTACTTCTTGGCTGGCGGCGCCTTAGCCCGTTCTTCACGCAGTTTCTTCAGGTCGACGTCCTTCGCCCCAGGGCCAAGCAAGCTGCCGCATAGAGTCTTGCACTTCACGTCTCGGGCGCTGCAGCTGCAGGTGCCCTTTGCCTTCTTTTCGAGGGCTTCTTTGACTTCGGCCCGGGTGGTGTTTGCGAGCCGCTCGATGCGCTCGAAGTCCCACTTCTTGGTGCGTTGATGCGGTGTGCGGGGATCTGTCGCCTTGCCGTCTGGTTCTGAGCAGCAGCGGAAGCCGAGGAAGTAGTAATAGAAACCCTCGTCGTGAGTGTAGATCTTGGGGCGGCATTGGTTGCGCACGCCTTCGTACCAGGGGCCCCCAGTGTGCACACTGTCGTACTTGGCTTTCCAGTTGCCCACGGGTTGCTCGTTGGCGACAACTTCGTCGTTGTTTGCCGGAAGGTCGTGCACGCCAAAATCGCTGACGCACTCAGGCTGGTTGCCGCTGCGCACACCTTTCCAAAGGCGCGCCAGCTCCTTCGGGTCGCGCCGCGCGACTTTCTTCATATCCGGTCCGTCCCACTGGTGGTCGCCGTTGCACTTGGTGCTGTCGCGCTTGTAGCCGTAAGGGAACGGCTTCATGTCAGGGCCCTCGCAAGAGAAGGTCCACTCACTTTCCGTGCACATGCGCTTCCCAAGGGCAGCGCACTTGACCTGCGCCTGGTAGAAGTTGTTCATCACTTCTGGGCGCTCACCGGCTTTGTTGGGCCAAGAGTATTTGTCGATGCAGAAGCGCTTCTTGATGCGCTTGCCAATGCACACGCTCTTGGGTTCGAAGTCTTCGCAGACCTTCTTCTTGTTCCATTCAGCGTACCAACTCTTGCTGCACTTCTGCTCCACCTTCGTGCAGTACTCGCCTTCGACGAGCACCATCCCCGCAGTGCAGGCGCCCGTGGTGTCGGGCACCTCCTGCACAGGAGCCGTGGCAGTCTCGGTCGGGGCGGGCGCCGCACTCGCGACAGGCGCCGTGGGCGGCGGCGAGTTGCTGGCTGTAGCGGACGGAGCGGACATGGGGTCACCAGCGGAGGGCTCCGGCGGAGGCGCAGCTCCGCAGGCAATGATGAGGGCTAAAGGAGCAGTCAGTAGCAGGCGCATGGCGGCCTTGTACCCGGCCCGGGCATGCGATCCAAGCTCCTGAGAATCCTCCTCAAGCCGCACCATGCGGTGCCCAGGACCAGGCCCTCCTCAAGCCTTACAGCTCCGCGCCTTGGGACGCCCTCTCGGAGGTCTCTCGGCTGAACCCCTACAAACCACGGCGTCACGCTCGGAGCGTCACACTGTGACGCGTGACGCGCGCACCCACATCATCTTACGTCAGCTCCCGTCCCTTGCTTCCTTTCGCGCTTTTCTCGGGGTTTGTGGGGGAATTGGTTGTGTGGACACAGGGGCAGTGGCCGCGCGTCCACGTTTTTCTGCCGCGCCCCGGGGGAAGTACCGGCAAATCGGGTTGGCCCGCGACTTGCTCTACAAAGAATTCGTCGGATGCACTGTCACAAACGGGAACGCTCGCGCGTTGAGAGTGTCAGTCGGAGTTACTCAGGAGGAGAAAAGGTCATGAAGAGCAAGATGATGAAGTCGGTTTTCGCGGGTTTGGGTGCGTTGATGGTTGCCACCAGTGGCGTGGGCGAGGCCGCGGCGTGTGGTGGGTCTTACTTCCCGGAGATCGAAGTCGACTTCCGCCCCATGGGCATTGCCATGGCCGAGAAACAACTAGAGCAAGGCAAGACTGCACAAGCCGCGGCAACCATCGTTCGGATCATGCCGCACGTTGCCAGCTTGAATGCCAAGAAGAGCAAGTTGACCGAGCGCGCCCAGCGCGTCCTGGCGGTTGCCATCGCACGCAACAACGGCAAGCTCGACATTGCTAGCGAAGTCCCCAGCTACGCTCAGAGCCACTGGGTCGGCAAAGACGCCGAGGAGCGCGCGGCCAACTTGACCTTCGCGGTCAATACTCTGCGCACCGTCAACACCATCAAGAAGGACGACCCCGCCGTGCAGACCGAGCTCGCCGAAGCGCTCTCTCGCGTCGACTCGAGCCGCAGCGAAGCGCGCACCATCCTGGAAAAGCTCGCCAAGAAGGACTTGATCGCTACGCCCGAGGGTTATGCGGTGCTTGCGGAGCTGCGCGCGAAGGCGGGCGACTCGAAGGGTAAAAAGCTGGCGCTAAAGCGCTGCGAAGCCATGGCTTCCAGTGCTAGCGTATGCCGCACCACTGCTTGAGATCCGACTGCATGATTCGACACGCTACTGGGCCGGCAGCCCTCATCATCATCGGGCTGCTGCTCCCAGGAGCTTGCAAGAAAGAGACTCCGGCCGGTTCCGGGACGAGCGCGAGCGCCGCCCCGGAGCCTGCTCCCGCTTCTTCCGAAAAGCAGCCTCCACCGAAACCGGAGCTGCTGGGAAACGCCGAGCGGGGCAAAGACTTGGTCAAGACCTTCGAGTGCAATCGCTGCCACGCCGGCACCGGTCTCGAGGCGGCAGATTTTCACAAGGACTGCTTCCAGTGTCATCGCGACATCATCAGCGGCAAATTCAAAGTCGCCGATGCTGCGAAGGTAGCCAAGTGGAAGAAGAACGTCATGATGGTGCAGCACGTGCCGTCTCTGGAAGGTGCCGGGAAGCGTCTGCGCAAACAATGGCTTACGGCATTCCTGGAGCAACCCCAGGACTTGCGACCGAATCTGGTTCCCAGCATGCCGCGGCTCGCGCTTTCGTCTCAGCAGGCCGCTGATGTCGCTGCCTATTTGACCGCCGGCGAGCCGGCATCGAAGGCGCAGAGTTGGAAAGCCAGCGCGGAAGCGGGCCGCGCTCTGCTCGAGACCCGGGCGTGCGGCACTTGCCATCTGTTTACCGGGGCGGATCTTCCCGTCAAACCCGCGCTGAAGCCGGGCGAGTCCAATGCCGCTATCGAACTGGCGCCGGACCTTCGCTTCACGCGTGAGCGACTGTCTCCGGATACCCTGGTCGCCTGGTTGAAAGAGCCCGAGAAGATGAAGCCGGGCACACTGATGCCCAATCTCGGATTGACCCAGGCGCAGGCCCGGGACGTCGCCGAATACATCCTGCACGCGACCCTCAAACCCGCGCCGGTGCACCCGGTGCCCAAGCGCCTTGCAAAGCTCGATCGCAAAGTGTCCTTCGCCGAAGTGCAGGAGAAAGTCCTGAATCGAACCTGCGCCCATTGTCATGGCAATCCGGATATCGCCAAAGGCGATGGTGGACCGGGCAATACCGGGGGCTTCGGCTACAAGCCGCGCCACCTGGATCTGAGCAAGTATTCGGGGATCGCCAGCGGCTACGTTGCCGACGACGGCGAGCGCCACAGCGTGTTTTCTCCAAAAGACGGCGCGCCGCGCATCGTCGCTGCGCTGTGGGCACGGCATGACGAACAGGCAGGCAAGCCGCGACCGGACTTGAGGGGGATGCCGCTGGGCATGCCGGCGCTTCCTGCCGAGGACATCCAAGTATTGGAGAGCTGGATCGCCCAGGGGCGACCGCGCTGAGCTCCGCGGGACGCGTGGCGCATCACGAGCAGCGCCGCGAACCCGACCCTCAACTCAGCTTCGGCTACGGCTTCGCGCTTGGTGCTGCGGGCGCCGCGCCTGGGCTCTTGGCGTCCGCGGCTGCACCTGGGTCCTTGGCGTCCGCACAGCAGCGAAAGCCCGCCTCGTAGCCGTAGTCGAATTCCTTGTGGAACTTCACCGTGGGGCGGCAGCGGTTGCGAACCGGGCCCCACCAGCCACCTTTGAGTCCGCTACGGTGCGGGTGCTCCTTGCCGGGCAACTCCACCCACTCGTTAACGTTCCCGTTCATGTCGACGACGCCGGCCCAGGACACGCAGCTATGCGTGGATCCGATCTTGTGGCGCTGGTCCAAGCGTTTCATCTCCGAGCTACAGAAATCGTCGTCCGGGCATGCCACATAGGTCTTCATCTGTCGGGACTGGTCGGGCTGCCGGTATTCCTTGTCGATGTTGCACTTCGACGGGTCGCGCACATGACCGTATACATACGGGAGCATCTCCGGCCCTTCGCAGGCGAGATTGAACTCGTCTTCGGTGCACAAGCGCTTGCCGAGCTTTTGGCATTTCTCTCGGGCTTGGATCCAGGACGTCAGCACCCAAGGAAGCTCACCGGGCTTGTTTGGGTACTCGTAGCGATCCATGCAGAACGAAAGCTTGACCTTCTCTTTGGAGATGCACTTGCTGGGCTTGTACTTGTTGCAGCGCTCGCTCACGTTGGGATCGGACTTGCGGGCGACGTACTCCGGGTGGTGCTCCTCGCAGGTCTGAATGACGCCGGGACAGTACTCGCCCTCCACGCGCACCATGCCGTCTTCACAGCCGTCGGTGCGCGCCTTGGGCAGGTCGCTCTGCGCGTCGGGTGCCGCATCGGGGAGCGCAGCTGTCGCCGCGGACGCGGAGGGGACGGGTAGGCGAGCGCTGGGCACCGGGGGCGAAGCTGCCGGCGCAGCGTCATTGCTGGCGGACTTCTTGTCACACTGGGGCAGGAGACCGAGGCAAACCACGCTGGCGCATGCGGCACGCAGCCCGAAGGGAAGCAGCTTTCGAAGCATCTTTGACGCAGATAGCATCGACTAGCGTCTTGCAACAAACGAAAGCCGAGGGCAGCGCCATCTGACGCTACCCTCGGGAAAGCCTGCCGCGCTTGTCAGCCGTTGGCATCTTGGAATAGCGCGACGACGGCGCCCACGTTGTCTTGGATCACCGCAAACTTGCCGATGTTGGGAACCGCGATTTCCTCCATCAGCACTTTGCCCGACTCT
Source organism: uncultured Polyangiaceae bacterium (assembly GCA_965369205.1). GTDB lineage: Bacteria > Myxococcota_A > Polyangia > Polyangiales > Polyangiaceae > JACKEA01. Next base: position 13,134 of record CBDUPW010000028.1, read on the forward strand.
TCAGTCACTAGCTTGCGGGCCGCTGCCAGGTCCTTCACCAGGATGTGCGCAAGCCAGTGCGGCGGCGAACCGGGAGGTGCTTCCCCGAGTCCCCCACCGAACTTGTCGCCGCCGCGCTTGAACACCGGCATGCCCGGTCCGAACTCGCCGGCCTTCCAGGCGAAGACCTTTTCGTAGAACTTAAGCGCTGCCGGAACGTCGCTGGTGTTCAAGTGGTCCCAGACAATCGTGCCCATCTTCGGCTTGTCGACTTCGGGCTGATCCCCGTCGTTAGCCTTGAACGCGGCGAAAACCGCGCCCTGCGGATCCTGCAGCACCGCGAAGCGGCCCATGTTCGGGATGTCTTCGGGCGCTTTGAGCACCGTGCCGCCACCGCTCTTGGTGGCCGCCGCAGCCTCGTCCACGTTGGGGACGGAAACGTAGCCGAGCCAATGGGAGGGGACGCCCTCCGTGGGGATCATCGCGAGGCTCATGACCCCGCCGATCTGCTCCTCGCCTGCCAGGAACATCGTGTAGTCCATGCCGGTCATGTTCATTGTCTGGGTCGTCCAGCCGGCAACCTTCGAATAAAACGCCTTGGTCTTCTCGACGTCGCTAGTGAAGATCTCGTGCCAGATGAATCGACCCGGGGTGTATGTGCTCATATGTTGTCCTCCTCTTTTGAGGATCGATCTCGTGTCAAGGCGGTTAGAGGCCGTCAAGTCGGAGCAAGATCCGAAGGAAATCACCGCTTTCCGAGGGTGAGGGAAGGGGCGGCAGCGTGCATCGAGTTTCTGGGAGCCTCCCAGGAGGACAATTTCCCACTTCGATCCCTGAGGCTTCGTGCCTACCCTTGAGCCGGATCCCAACAGCGTGAGCGGAGGTGGCCATGGTCGATGTAGACAAAAGCTTCATGCGGTCTTTGTGCATGGGCGTAATCGAGGAACAGATCATCGTGCCGTTCCCCCGGGTTCAGGAGGATCAGCGCGAAACGTTGCATGGCGTCATCGACTCATTGAAACAACTGCTGGGCCCCCGTGCGGAGGACTTCCGAAAGTGGGATCGCGCCGGCGAGATGCCGCCGGAGTTCGTGGAGCAACTCAAAGAGTTCGGGCTCTTTGGGCTGATCATTCCCGAAGAGTACGGCGGCCTCGGTTTCAAAAGCACGGCCTACTCGCGAACGCTGCAAGAGATCGCCAAATACGACTCATCCGTTGCGGTGACGGTGGGTGCCCACAGCTCCATTGGGATGCGCGGGCTGATCCTGTTTGGAACAGACGAACAGAAACAGAAGTACCTGCCGAAGCTCGCCACCGGCGAAATGATCGCGGCTTTTTGCTTGACGGAACCGGGAGCGGGTTCGGATGCCGCAGCGATCAAAACACGCGCACAGCGCGAAGGGGACCACTGGGTCATCAACGGCAGCAAGCTGTGGATCACGAACGGAGGCATCGGCAGCTTCTTCACGGTATTCGCCAAGACCGGGGACGAGGCTGGCAAGTCGCATATGTCGGCCTTCATCGTGACCAAGGACATGGAAGGTGTGTCGATTGGCCCCCACGAAGACAAGATGGGGCTGCGCGCGAGCTCGACCACTACGGTCAATTTCGACAACGTCCGCGTGCCCCTGGAGAACTTGCTCGGCCCAGAAAACAAGGGCTTCAAGGTGGCGATGCAGATCTTGAACAGTGGGCGCACTGGGTTGGGCGGCGGCAGCATCGGGGGGATGAAAAAGCTGATCGAAATGAGCACCCGCTACGCCAACGAACGCGAGACCTTTGGTCAGCCGATTCGCGAATACGGGTCTATTAAGCTCAAAGTCGGTCAGATGGTCGTCGACTGCTACGCAACCGAGGCAGTGGTCGATACTGTCGCGATGCTGATCGACCAGGGCTACAACGAGTACGCAGTCGAAGCAGCGATCAGTAAGGTCTTCGCCAGTGAAGCACTTTGGACGACCGCAGATGAGGCGCTGCAGATCGCCGGTGGCAACGGCTATATGTGCGAGTTTCCCTATGAGCGCATCGTGCGGGACGCCCGCATCAATCGAATCTTCGAGGGCACCAACGAGATCTTGCGTCTCTTCATCGCGCTAACGGCGATGAACGACGTGGGCGGGCAACTCAAGGAACTGTCGACGACCGTCAAGGGCATCTTCGACGCCCCCATCAAGGGGTTCGGTGTGCTGAGCCAGTACGCGATGAAACACGCGACCCTGGCCACGGGCTACCCTCGAGCCAAGAGCCGGTTCTCGCTAATCGACCCGGCACTGCGGGAGCCCGCCGCCGTGTTCGAGGACTCCACACGGCACCTTGCGGCTGCGGTGGACCGCATTTTGCGCAAGCACGGCAAGAACATCATCGGCAAACAGCTCGCGTCGCGGCGCCTGGCAAACATCATGATAGATCTTTTCGTTCTTGCGTGCGTCCTTAGCCGGGTGAACTCCTCGCTGTCCGAGCACGGCACCGAGGGCGCCGCAAAAGAGGTCGACATTCTGAAGATTTTCGCCAATCAGGCCCAGCGGCGCGTGCGCCATAACTTCAGCCTGATCGACATCAATGACGACGAAATGATCAAAGGCATCGCTGTTCATGCTTTCGAGAACGAAAAATTCGTGTGGGACAACATCTGACCTCAGCTCAGCTGCTCGCACCTGCTGGCGCCAGGCCGCGGGCAGAGGGCGGGGAAGCGCGCGGGATGTGCCTCAAGCGAACGGGTTTTTTGCCGATAGTGTGGGACAGGGTCGGGTTTTGGGCGGCACTGTAGGAAAAGATGGCGTAGGCTAGGACGCTCGGATTTCAAGGGTGTGAACATGGCAGGAAACGAACCCAAAAAAGCGCAGGACGTAGACGAGGGCATTCCGATGTCCAAGAGCAATCCGATGGTCATCATCGGGATTGTGGGCGCCGTCGTGCTCCTGCTTGCTGTCGTGGGCTTCAAGGCGCTCGGCAGCAGCAAAGACAAGAAGACCAACAAGGCCGCCGCGGCAGCCGTCGCGGCAGCGGAACAAGCGGACGACGGCATGACGCCCGAGGAACGTAAGCGCCACTTGGAGATCACGCGCAAGAGCTTGGACAACTGGTCCAAAGACGAGGCGACGCGGGAAGCTCAGAAGAAAGCTGCCGCTGACGAGGCGAAGCGCAAGGAAGAGGAAGAAGCCGCAAAGAAAACGGCTGCGGCTTCCCCGGGTGGCGGGGGCGCACCCAAGCCGGCCGGCAATCCGAAAGCCGCAAAGAAGGCGGCCGCCGATCTGGATAGCATCGCGGGCGACATCGCGGGTCAGCTGGCAAAGTAGCCTGTCGCGACGGGCCCCCGGGGTGAGGGCTGGCGGAGTGAGGGCTCGAGGCAGCGATTGTAGGCTGCCGGCATCAGCGCGCGTGGATCCTTGACGGGCGTTTTAGCGTATTTGTCGAGGATAGAGTGTAGGCACGGGCTGTGCTCAAGCGTTCTCGTGCCATGCGACGCCTGCAGCTTCTCGCAGCCCTGATCAGCTTCGGTTTTGCCGGCACGGCCGCCGCCGAGACGCACTCGCCGGCCGCGCCCGCGGCGGCCGGCGCGGTCACGCAATTGCTGTTGCTCGACGGCTACCGGGCATCGACTCCGACCCCGCCCGCCAGCGCCCCGTTCGCGGCGCGGCCGCCGAGCGCGAGAGGCGACAGCGCGGGGCCGCCGAGCGCGAGAGGTGACAGCGAAAGCGAGGAGACCCTCACGGAGGTGGTGCAGCGCATGTGGTCGCAGGTGCGAGCCTATCGGCGCCCGGGCGGAGCAGAGGTGCTGCTCCGGGGTAGTTTCTGAAAATCCGGCTGCGGCGCGCACCCGGCACGCACGGAAAGCGCCGGATTGCTCTATAGTGGCGGGTCTTGCGCGCTTCTTCCCGACCGCCGGCTAGCATTGACGCAGCCACCCATCCCGAACCCCCGCATGCCCGGGCGCTTGGATTTCGCGTGCGGCGTTTCGCCGGCTCGCTCGATCATTCGGAGCGCCTCGATCACCTGCGGGTCGCCCACCTGACGGACTTGCACGTGGGTCGCGTCACGCCCTTCAACGTTCAAAAGATGGCCGTGCGGCTCACCAACGAGGCGCGGGCGGATGTCTTGGTGATCACGGGGGACTTCGTGTGCCACAGCCAACTGTATCTGGACCAGCTCACAGAAGTGGTGGCGTCCTTCGACGCGCCGGTGGTGTGCGTGCTGGGCAACCACGACTACTGGGCGGGCGCTGCCGAAGTGCGCCGGGCGCTACTGCGTGGAGGCGCCGAAGTGCTTTCGAACGAGCACACTGTGCTGAAGTTGCGGGGGCAGGAGCTGCAGGTCGTCGGACTCGACGATGCGTACACCGGGCACGCCTCTCTGGAAAGCGCCACCCGCGGGTTGCGCCGGGACTTGCCGACCCTCGGGCTTTCCCACATCGCGGAAGAGGCCGAGGCTCTCTGGAGCCACGGCGTGCCGCTTGTATTGAGCGGGCACACCCATGCTGGGCAGGTTACCCTGGCGCGCCTGCACGAACTCGCCATCGGCCGTTTGGCGGGGCACAAGTATGTGCACGGGCTGTACGGCAACCGAGCTGCCGAAGGCGCGGTCTATGTGGGAGCTGGCGTTGGCGCTAGCGTCATGCCGGTCCGTCTTGGGGAGCGCGGCCGGCGGGAGCTCACTTTGTTCGAGCTGGGGCACGCCCCCGGGTCCTTCGTGGAACCCTTCGGCGAGCAAGCGCCCGGTCGCGGCCGCAAACCGTCACCCCGCTTGCAGTACCTGCGCGCTGCGAAAGTCATCAAGAAGGAGCGGCGTCGCGCGCTCTTGCGCAGGAACAACGGCGGCTAGAGCCGTCAGTTTCCGACGCTGCGCTCGCTCTACGCATGGGCACCCCTGCGTGCTTGGCCGGTAGTGGCGACAAGTCATCCGAAACGCCGGTGGCGCCGGGCCAGCCACCAGCGTGACAGCGTGCGCCGGCGCGGGGCCTTCAGGGCGCTACCGGGGGAATGCTCTGGTGCTCGGGGGACTCGTAGCGCACCGTGAGCACGGGGCAGGGGGCGTTTCGCACCACGCGTTCCGCCACGCTTCCCATCATCAGCCGTCCGACGCCGCGGCGCCCATGGGTACCCATGACGACCATGTCGCAGACCCCTTGCTCGACGAGTGCAACGATGAGTTCGTCGGGACGCCCGACCTCCACGCGCGACGTGATCTTCACGTTCGGCGGGCGATCGACGCTGGCAGCAAGCTGCTGCAGGCGCAGCTGCGCTTCTCGTCGGGCGATCTCCCCAAGGCTCCTGGGCGCGCCCGTCGCGCCCACTTCCGAAAGCAGTGTTTCTATGGGAATGACGCCGGACGGCTCCCAGACGTGCAGCAGCTCGATGGAAGCGTCGCTTCGTTCGGCGATGTGGAGCGCCGCGATCAGCGCTTCGTGGGCGCTGTCGGAGAAATCAGTCGCGACCAAGATGTTGGTGGCAAGGGTCATGAAGCTTCCCGGCAATGGTCCCCTGCAGGAGTCATGCCCCGACCCTCGCGCGGCATCTTTGCGTGGGGTCCGGCAAGAATCACCATTGGCCCCGCTGCTCCTGAATAAATTGCGCCGTTTCAGCGGGCGCAGGGGAGGCGCAGCCGGAATACGGTTCTGCCCGGCTTGGACTCCACGCTGACTTGGCCGCCATGTTCTTCGATGATGCGATGCACGATGGCGAGCCCCAGTCCCGTGCCTGCTTCCTTCGTCGTGTAGAACGCATCAAAGATCGGGGCGTCCTCGGGAACGCCGGGGCCAGTGTCCTCAATCTCGACGCCAGCGAACCCCTCGGGGTTCGTCGGCAGCGTACGCACCGTCAAGGCCCCGCCTTCGCTCATGGCTTCCAGCGCGTTGCGCATCAGGTTCAGGAGCACTTGGCGGAGTCGTTCGGGATCCACTTCCACCTGCACCTGCCCCCGGAGTTCGGGTCGCAGTCGGATTTGGGCCTGCTGGAGTTCGGGTCGCACCTGCTCCAGCACGGACTGGACCAGTGCGTCGAGGTCCGCGCGCGCGACGGCCAGGGGACTTGGACGCGCAAACGCGAGGAAGTCATTGACCAAGCGCTCCAGTCGCCGGATTTCGTCGTGTACGATTTCGACGACCGGGATCAGTCCCGCCGGCGCGGTGTTGCCTTTCTCAATCCGGCGCCGCAGGACTTGCAGTTGCAAAGTTGCGGAATTCAACGGGTTGCGGACTTCGTGGGCCAAGCCCGCTGCCAAGGTGCCGACGGCAGCGAGACGCTCCGCCCGCAGTGTTCGGCGCTGCATGCTGCGCTCGTCTGTGACGTCCGTACCAATCGCGTAGGTGATAGGTGCCGCCGTGCTGTCCAACTCGGCGAGTTGCCAATGCACGAGCCGCGAGGTGCCAGCGGTTCCCTGAAGATTGCGATCCCCTCCGCCGCCCACCAGATCTCTTCCGGGCCTGCCGAGCATTTCACGCCGGGTCTTCCCCGTGATCGCTTCGAGTTGGCGGTTCCAGAGCACGATGCGATCGGAATGATCCAGGGCCAGCACGAACGCTGGGAAGGCTTCGACAACGTCGCGATGCCGCCGTTCAGATTCCTCGAGTTCGAAGCGGAGCGCCTCGCGCTCTCGCACCAGCAGCGCACGGGTCAACGCGTTGTTGGCGGTCTGTAGCAAGTCCTTCGGCGAAAACGGCTTGAGCACGAATGCGAATGCGCCTTCGCGGACCGCCGCCATGGCGCTTTCGATCGTGGCATCTCCGGTGATCAACACGATTTGGCAATGCTGACAGCGCGATCGCAAGCGACGGACTAGGTCCAACCCGTCGACGTCAGGTAGATGCAGATCCACAAACGCTAGATCGAGGGCATGAGTCAGATTGGCGCATTGCGCCTCCGCCTCTTTGCCGCTCGTGGCCACCACGCACTCAACTTCGTAGTCGTCCAGCGCAGCCAGCACGTTGCGTAGATTGTCGGCGAGTTCGACGTTGTCATCGACAACCAGAACCGTCGCGCGTTTCATGATGCGAGGCGGCCTGGTACGTCGCGCAAGCGCTCCAGAGTCACTCCGAAGTTGCGCAGGCACTCTGGGTTCTGCGCGGAAATCCCGACGCAGCTTGCGCGGCTTCCAAAGGCTATGCGGTCGGGTTGCATGGGGTGACGCGGGTCTCTGACGGGAGACAGCGCTACCATGCTTGCCATTCGGTTTCTAGAGACCCGAAACTACTTGGCTTTTTCTCGGACACTGAGCACCGGGCGTCGTGACCGCCGTACGACCTTCTCGGCCACGCTGCCGAGCAATAGGTGCGAGAGCCCGGTGCGGCCGTGGGTGCCGAGTGCAACCAAGTCGTAGTTCCCACTGTCAGCGGTCTCGACGATGACCTTCGCGGGGTCACCCTGCTTGATAATGGTCTCCCCCACGGGAACTCCCTCGTCCTGAGCCGCGGATACGAACTCCTCCATCGCAGTTGCGGCGTGCTCGCGGGCGAGATCCGCAAGGGTCTGGGTGCCGCCAGAGACTCCCACCATTGCCTCAGGCGCTACGAATGCCGGGGCTTCCCAGACGTGGAGGATGTCGATTGTCGCTCCGAACGCCTTCGCCAGCTCCGTCGCGCGCGAGAGAGCCAAGCGGGAACATCCCGAGAAATCGACGGGGACCAAGATTCGTTTCACTTCTTGCATCTCACTGCTCCAACTTCATTCACAAGAGCCGTGGCTCGAAAAGAGGTTTGGGTTTGGATTCCGAATCGCGAGTCGGTACGACAACTACGGGGCACGGAGCGCGCCGAATGACCCGTTCCGCAACACTGCCTAGGGCTAGGCGCTTGGCACCCGACCGCCCGTGCGTGCCCATGATGATCCAGTCGATGGAGTCCCGTTCCGCAACGGTAATGATGGCGATGGCCGGCTCTCCGTGGAGCAAGCGCACGTCCGCCAGAGATAGATCGAGGGCATTCTCTTCCAGGAACTGACGAAGCTGAGTGGTGGCCTGCTCTTCGGCCAGCTCCCACAGCGGCCGTGGGCCGGCGCCCATCCAGATCAACAGGCTCGGCTGGATGTAATGTGGCACTTGGTACGCGAGCAAGACATGGAGCTCAGCCCCGAGACGGGCTGTCCAGGCTGTTGCCGTCCGCAGCGCGTTTGCCGAACACGGCGAACAGTCGATGGGACACAGCACCTTCGGTTTCGTATTCATGTGGTGTCCTGATTGGGGTCTGTTTGTTCGCTTGGTTCTCGTTCCGACGCCAGCGGTACCGCATAGCCGTGCTGCCTGGCCATCCATCGCAACAGGTCGATCGCCGATAGGATGCCAACGACCGCACCCGAGCGGGCGGCGACCACGACCAATCGGTGCACCCCTTCGTGCGCCATAAGCGCCGCGGCGCGGGAGATCGGTGCATTTTCCGGAATGGTCAGAGCCATCGGCATCATCACGTCCTCGACGACTTCCTCTGCCAGGCGGGTCATCTGGAATTGAGGACCCAGGTCGAATTCGTATCCGCCCGCAGCCAGGGGTCCGTGGTCCAGATCCCGCTCTTGTTGGTTGCGTCGGTCTCGTCGGAGCAGGTCGGTCTTCGAAACCACCCCAACCGGGACGCCGTCCGCGTTCACGACCGGGACGCCACTAATGCCCCGTTCCAGCATCAACAGCGTCAGCGCATCAAGGGATAGATCCGAACTAACGCAAACCACGTTTGCCGTCATGACCGTGGCCACGCTCGGGTCGAGCGTGGGTTTTTCTGGGGCAGCGCTCGGTTGCTCGGGAGGCAAGGACGACTTGGCCGTGCCCCGGCACATTAAGAACGTGTTGCGTTCGCTCGGGTCGAGGTGGAGGCCTCCGCAATCGGTGCAAGTCAGGCATGCGTCCAGGGATACGGATCCGTTGCGTGGGGCGCAGAACACGCTGAGTTCGGTTCCCGGCTCGCCATCGGGCTGCACCGTTCGTCGGACCTGGATCGGCAGCAGTTCTCCCTCTTCCTTGCTCATGGCCGCGCCCTTCCGTTCAGGGGCGCAAGTATTGCGCCAGCAGGTCCCGGCAGTGCAAAACTTGCTTTCATGCACTCGTCGACGATGCCCATTTCCGTCGGGGGCTCGTCAAAGCTATGCAGTCTCGCGTTCACGACCCGAGTCGTTTGCAAGCTCTGCACCAGCGGCATGGGCGTTGCAAATGCCGGTCGCATCACGCTAGGAGGCGAAGAATGGTTGTCGAAGAAATCATGACGAAGGACCCAACGACGGTCGATGCAGCCGCTGCGATCCGGGATGTGATCTCCGTGCTGTTCGAGCTTGATGTTCGGCACCTGCCAGTAGTGGACGGCAAGACACTGGTCGGAATCATTAGCGACCGAGATGTCCGCGCGTTTCTCGCGCCCACAATCGTCGAGCTAGAGAATCCAGAGGAAATCGCGCAGCGACTCCGTCAACCGATTGGATCCGTGATGAGTTCGGACGTGCTCTCGGTGGATGCCGAAATGGAGCTAGCTGAACTTGTGGATTTGATGCTGGATCACAAGGTCGGTGCTGTCCCGGTCGTTGACCCGGAGAGCGACGAGCTCGTGGGCATCGTCAGCTACGTGGACGTGCTGCGCGCGGCTCAAGACAAGCTTTGATTAGCCCGCCCGTGGCGCTCCCGTGATCACCAACGAACACGGGCAGACGCGCAGAGTGCGCTCGGCGGTGCCCCCAAGCAGAACGCGCCGGATCCCACCCTCGCCCCAGCGTCCGATCACGAGCACGTCCGCCTGCTGATCCCGGGCAAAGTTAGTGAGGACCTCCGAAGGGGCTCCCCAGAAGAAATGCACATCGTCGGGATGTGCCGGGGCGACCCGCCGCACGAACTCGCGGATTTCGCCCTCTTGAGCTGCGCGAAACTTCGAGTTTTCCGCCTCTTCTTCAGCGACCGTCATGCCCAAGGGATTGAGGTCCGGGTTTTCAATCGCCGCAACCAGGGAGACCGTCGCGCCGGTGCGGTCGGCGATCGCGTATCCGTCCTCAATGGCCACTCGCGATGCGTCCGAGCCGTCGACGCCGACGACCACCCGCTCGATGGTGTTCTGTCGCGGTCGGCTCATCCACACGGGCTGAAACGCACAGCGAGCAACGGCCTCTGCAGTCGAACCGATCATGAGGCGCTCGAGGGTGCCCTTGTTGCTCGCCCCCACGAAGATCAGGTCGATACGCGTCCGCTCGGCGGTCTCGGCAATGGCCTCGCCGGCGTTGCCGCGCACGACGGGAAGCGCGGAGGCGCGCACGCCGGCTGCCTCGAGTTCTTGTACCCACGCCTCGACGCGTTCCAGGGCTTGGCGCTCCAGCAGTCCCGACGAAACCCAAGTGCGCAGAGCCGACGGCAAGGCCGTCATCACGTGCACAGTGGCGTGGAAGGCCGTTGCGACGCGGACGAGCTCATCCCGGGCTTTCGCAGCTGCGGATTCGAAGTCGGTGGCAAAGAGGATTGATTTCTCGGTCATATTGGCTCCCTCGCTCTGGAATGCGGACCCCGAATTGTCACCACAGCAGATCCGTTGCCGTCATTCTAGTGTCCCGGGATCCGGCCCGGAACTGTGGGATGCTGTTGGCATTGAGAGCACGGGCGCCTCAGCGGCCTGGCGCAAGCGCTGCGCGGAAGCACGGCTGGCCCGCAGGGCTTGCACGCCGGGGCAGTTCTCCGCGGGGAGATCCCTCTGGAACGGGATTTGCGAGACGGCCCCCATGGCAAAGACAGTTCGCGAAGTGATGAACCCGGAACTATTCAGCATGCGCGCTGGCGACAAAGCTGCGGAGGGGCTCGGCTACATCCGCGCGCTCGGTATCACGGCAGTGCCGGTAGTGGACGCAGAGCTGCGGCCCCTGGGCGTGGCGTCGTTCCGGGATCTCTTGACCGCGGCGCCGGAGCAGACCCTAGCGGACCGAATGACGACCCCTGCGGTTACCATCGAGTCCGGGGCGAGCCTCGAAGCAGCCGGTCAGATGATCGTGCAGCGTGGCGTGCATCGTGCGGTCGTCGTCGACGACGCCGGGAAGGTGTGTGGCGTCGTCTCCGCGCTCGACCTGATTGCCGGCATTCTCGGACTTCCGGCGAAACACCCGGACACCTTTCCTCACTACGACAAGCTGCACGCGGTTACCTGGGGCAACGACGAGTTGCTCGACTTGGAGCACGTGGAAGCGGCGCCGGATCGCGCCGGCGTGCTCTTGCTGGTTGCCGGCGGCAAAGACAAGACAGAGCGGGTGATCTGGGCGGAGTCCGCCTACAACGTTCGCACTCGGCTCTACGACCTCTTGTCGCGACCCCAGGACGACCACCCGGAACTCGCGAGTCTGCTTCAGCGTCATCACGCCGGACTTCGCTTCCGCGCCACAGCCATCGAATCCGAAGCGCGCCGGCGCAGTCTCGCAGCCGCGGTCATGGCCGGCCTGCGCTTTGCCGCGTTTGGCTGATGCGCTTCGCGCTCGGGGACGGGGCCGCGCTTGCGCGTGCGGCGCGCTGGCCCCGGGTATCAGGGGGTGAGTTCCGGGGGGCGCGCCTTTTCGTTCGCCAGGACCCAGCCGCGGGGGACTAGTTCTTGGACGGCGTGCCCCGCCTGAGTGACCAGGTCGAACGCCTGCGCGTAGTCCCGATCCGTCACGGCTTCGAATCCATCGATCCCTGCAATCTCTGCCAGGGTCTGCTTGCCGACGTCGCTGGCAGCGGTGGAAGCCAGTGTCTTGGCCAGCAGCGCACGCCGCGCCGGTTCTAGATCAGCCCGGACGAAGACTGGCTCGTTGGAAACCGAGTTCGTCTTCGCGATCGTCTGGAGTTTCGGGCTCCCGCTTGCCGCGCCTGCGAACGTCGCCGCTGCTGCTGCCTTGCCCTGTTGGACGGCTGCCAGCGCGGCTTCGTGGCTGCCGGTGAACAGGGGGTTCGCATCGACCCCCTGATCCTTGAGCAGTTTCGCAGCCAAGAGGAATCCGGTTGTGGAGTAGCGATCCACGTAGGCGATGCTCTGTGCATTCAGGTCCGACACGGACTGGATCCCACCGTCGCGCAGCGCGACGACTTCGCCATGGTACGAGCGCTCTCCGCCGTTGCGAAGAACGCGCATCACGGCTTCCACTTTCCAGAGTTGCCTTGCGAACAAGTACTCGAAGATGGTCAGCAGCGCCGCGTCCGTGCCGGCTGCCGTTGCCATGCGCACGGCTTCGTCCCCGGTGGCACCCGTTCGGAGTTCAAACGCAATGCCGGCGCGTCGTGTCAGCTCAGCCTGGAGATTCCGAACGGCCTCTGCGTTCTTGCCATGCCCCGGAGAAAGCACGAGCACAAAGGGTCGTGCATCTGCTGGCGTGCGCCGTTTGCAGCCCAGTGCTGCCTGGCCAGATACGGCAAGGGCCCCGGTCAAAAGGGCGCGTCTGTCCAGGAAGCGTCTCACAGCGGTTGCCATGCTAGCCGGCACCCCCGTGGCGCGCTGCGCCAAAATCGATCCGGAGCACTTCCTGGCCTTTCAGGCCGAGTTCCGCGCGCAATACCAAGCGTCAAGCTCTGGCAGGAAATAGCGCAGCCGGCACTTCTTCAGCTCTTCGGTGCTGAACAACACCAGGTAGTCGGTGACAGCGATTTCACCCGCCAGGCGCTCGGCGATCCGCAGGCATGCGTCCTCGTTTGGTCCGTGCAGCATGCTGTACAGGGTGTACTCGAATCCCGGGATCGAGTTACGGGCGTAGCAGTGGCTGACTTCGGGCGCGTGGGCCAGGATGGCTCCGAGGTGGGCGTGATCACTTTCGGGCACGTTCCATACGCCCATTCCGTTGCCGCGCACGCCGAGTTTTCGGTGGCGCAGCGTTCCGACGAAGCGTCGCAGCGCTCCCCCCGAATGTCGCTGCCCATGCGCGATGAGTTCGTCCTCAGCCACTCCGAACTTCTTCGCACTCACTGCGAACGGTCGTTCCGTGATGGGCAGGGGTGACTGCAGGGCTCGAAACAGAACCCTTTCGCGATCGGATACCGTAATGGGAACAGGCGTAGAGAGTTCGACCTGTTCGGTTCGGCTCTTGCGTGTGAGCAAGTCGAAGTTCACTCCCACCTTGAACGTCGAGGTGCGGCGCAGAGGATAGAACGCGTCGACGTCTGCTTCGCGGGCGAGAAACTGCAGATGGTGCTCCAGCCCGTGATCTATGGGCACTGCGATGGTGAACCACAGGTTGTAGTCGTGTCTGCGGATGTAGTTATGCGTCACGGTGGGATGCGCGTTGATCACTGCGGCAACGCGCTCGACATCGGCTGGCGGGATCATGCCGGCAACCAGCGCGCTGTCGTAGCCGAGGCAGGCGCCTTCGAGCACCGCTGAAATTTCCCGCAACAGTCCGCTGTCTCCCCAGTGCTTCAGCTGCGCCAGCACGGCATCTCGCGGCAGCCCCAAACTGTCTGCGAGCGCTCCGAAAGGCTCCGCAGTGATAGGAAAGGCATGTTGTACCGCGTGGGCGAGGGCATTGGCCTGCCCCGCCGGCAAGACGCCGTGGGTTTCGGCGGCCGTAGCGACGACTTCTAGATTCATAGTCCGATCCTGAATGCGCGCCAGGCCCCAAACACGCCGGAGGGGGAAGGCAAGGTTTCTTCGTCCACCACTTGGTAGTGGCGGGCGTCTACGAGAGCGAGTTTGTTGTCGCGGTTGGCGCTGACGAGCACATGGGAGCCCCGCGGCAAGAAATCCATGTGATAGATGCGTTTCCCGACGCGGATTTCCTTCTTCGGTTCCAGCGTCTCTGTGTCAATGACCTGAATGAAAGCGTCATCCGCTTCCCCGGAGAAACTGACCCACAGTTCGGCGCCCGTCGGCGAAGCGACCGTGTAGACCGGATGCCCTCGGAGTTTCACAGAGCGTTCGAAGGTGAAGTCGTTTTCGCGCAGCACGACGAGTCGGGCTTCCCCTACTAGCGGCACGAAAACGCGGGAACGTGCCACCGCCCAGGACGCCATATGTGGCAGTTTCACCGGTGTGGAGCGCTTGGTGTTGGCGCTGGGGTCTTCCAACGAAACTTCGCGCACGCCGCGCTCCGGGTGGGCAACGTCCAGGACACTGACGTGCTTCGAGCCCATGTGGCCGACCACGTAGTGGCGTCCGTTTGGCGTGATCATCGCGTCGTAGGGCATGTCCGTGCTGGTCTTGATGCGATGTTCGATGCTGGGGGCGGCCTTCGAAGCGTCGATGACCCAGATCTCTGCACCCTCAATCAACACACAAACCAGGCGGTTCCCCGGTGCGTCGACGATGCCCGTCACGCGGCTATCGGTCTTCTTGCCGCCGCGTTCGATGTTGGCCGGCAACTTGGCGGCTACCTTGAGCGTCTTGGCGTCGAGCAAGGTGACGCCGCCCGGGATGTATTCCGCCGTCGCGATGAAACGACCGTCCTGGGTGATCGCGATGTCGATGGAGTTTTCCGACACCTGCACTTCGCCGGCCTTCTCCAGGGTCTCCAGATCAATGCGCGAGAGCTTGCCCTTCCGGGTTGCGACGTAGCCGAAGCGCAGGTCCGGCGAAAACGCCATCACGGCGTGTCGCATATTCCCGAGCCCCTCGATACGCTGCGGGAGCAGCCTGCGGGAGTCCAAATCGTAGACCGCGAGTGCTTCGCGCTCGCGCTCGACGACAAAAACCCGGGATCCGACTCCGCCAGCAATGCGCTTTTCAGCGTTGGTCTCCCTGGATGGTGGCGTGCTTGCGGACACCTCCGGTGCAGGCGCCGGGACTTCGGATTTCTTGTCGCAGGCGCCGAGCAGCAGCGGGCAAACCAGCAGACTAGTTAGCAGATGTTTCATGCGCTTCTCATGTTTGCAGGCGCCTCGGGGCCCGCGATTTCCGCGTCCGTCATCACACATGCCGGATCTGGGCTCCAAGCATTGCGGTGTACGGATAGCGCACGCTCGCGGTGGGAGCCCCGGCAGAGCGGTCGAAAACGGCAGGTCTGACAACGGCCTTGCAGATGCTGTTCGCGTTCCAGCAACTGCAAACGCAGTGGGTGATCGAGCACGGACGCAAAATCCGCCTGGGCCACGTTGCCGAAGCTAGCGGCGCGCCAGAACTGGTCCGGGTGCACCTCGCCGCGGTGGTCAATATTAACGATCTTCTCACCCGCAGAGTTGCCCCCACGCAGCCCCAGCATGGCCTCCACGCGGTCGCCGGCTGCGGCATCGTAGCGCGTCCGCACCCACTCGAGCAGCGCGGGACCATCGGAGTCATTGCCGCCGGTCACGAGCTGCATGCTGGCGCCGTTCGAGAGACTTTGATCTGCCCGTTCGAATAGTGCGTGCAGAGTGTCGCGGCACTCCTCGGTGGTGAGATCGTCTCGATTCAGCCTGATGGCGCGACCCGAATAGAGGAGGTGGGAAACGTAGAAGCGGTCCACCGCCAGGGTCTCGGCGTGATCCATCAGCGCCCATAGCTGGTCCAGGTTCTTCCGGGTCAGGGTGACGCGGAGCCCGGTGCGAAGACCCGCGGACTTGGCGCTCTCGAGGCCCTTGGACGCCCGGGCGTAGCCACCGTCGAGGCCGCGGTACGGGTCATTGAACGCGGCCAGGCCGTCGATACTGATCCCCACGTAGTGGACGCCGACGCTGCGCAAATCTTGCGCGATCATGTCATCGATCAAGACGCCGTTGGTGGACAGCTGAGCGTGCAAGCCGAGCTCCGTGGCGCGTCCGATCAGCGTGAAGAGGTCAGGTCGGAGTAGGGGCTCGCCGCCGCTGAAAATCACCACGCTCACCCCGGCGGCTGCCAGCTCGGCAAGCAGACTGAGGGCGCGCTCCTCGCTGAGCTCTCCGGGCTGCGGTTTTAGCGCTGCGGAGGCATAACACTGGGGACAGGTCATGTTGCACTGCCCTGTGACATTCCAGATCACCACGGGCACAAAACGCCTCGACGCCGCGCTGTAACGCGGCGTCGAGTTCCGGCTGTCTGTCTTGAATGTATCGTCCCGGGCAATCTCAAGCAGCTCTGTCACCGGAAGCATAGCGACTCTACGAGATTGCAAGGCATGTGCCGCGCCTTCAGTACACGTCGTGCGCGGTGTTGTAGACGTTGAACTTGCCTGTGGGCGTCACGACCCAATCCTCCTTGATGCGCTTGACCTCTTCGAGGGTCTGGTCGTTGTAGACAATGAGCTCGCCCTTCTTGTCCCAGCCGGAGACCCAGACCTCCGTGCCCTGCTTGTTGTACTCGAAGTGCACTGTGCGGCCGTGGTCCGTCGGATTCCAGCACTTGTGGATCTTGGCCTCCTTCTTGGAGTAGACACAGATCTTCCGGGTGTTCTCTTCCTTGTTGGCAAGGGGCGAGTCGACCCACACCCACTGGCTCTTTTCGTGGGTCTTCACGAACAGACCGCCGGGCATGCCATCGAGTTTGACCTTACGCACGACCTTCCAGGCATGCTCGGGCTTGCCTTTGGGATCCGCGCCGTAGATGGTCATCAGACCTTCGCCGATGTGCGGCGTGGCGTTGACCCAGCCAAACTCTGGGTCCTTCCAGTTGGCGCCGCGTCCGGGATGCGGCTTGTTGCCGGTCTCGAACTTGGTGACCATTTTCTTGTTCTTCAGATCGATGACGACGATCTGGTTGCGCATGTTGGCCGCCACCATCAGGAAGTTCCCGGTGTGGTCGAAGCCGCCGTCGTGTAGGAAGCGTTCCGCGGGGATCTTCTCGGTCATCGGGAAGTCCGGCTTGCTGTAGTCGACGATGGCGACGTGGCCGGATTCCTTCAGGTTGACGACCCAGATGGGTTCGAAATGGCTGGCGTAAATGGCGGCGACGCGCACCTCTTTCAGTTCCTTCTTGTCGTCATACGCGGGGGTGAGCACGCTCTGCACGGTCTTCGGCTCGAGGGTCAGGCCGTCGTAGACAACGTATTGCGGGGGCCAGTAGCAGCCCTGGATCAAGACCTTGTCTTCGTAGCCCTTGTACTTGGACCCATCCACGCTGCGGGCGTCGAAGCAGCCCTTGACCTGTGCCACGAGCGTGGGCGTCTCAGTCCAGAGATCGATCAGGCTGACCTTGCCGTCGCGACCGACTGCGTAGAAGTAGCGACCGGTCTTGCTAGATCGCAGGATGTGCACCGCGAAGCCTGTCTCGATGATGGCGACCTTTTCCTTGGTATCACCGTCGATGATGGCGACCTGCCCCGCGTCGCGGAGAATGACGCCGAAGTAGTTCTCCCAGTTGCGCTTGGTTTCCGGCTTTTTCGGCCGCGCGTCGGGGGCGACCAGGACCTTGTG
Organism: uncultured Polyangiaceae bacterium; assembly: GCA_965369205.1. Taxonomy (GTDB): domain Bacteria; phylum Myxococcota_A; class Polyangia; order Polyangiales; family Polyangiaceae; genus JACKEA01. Next base: position 30,308 of record CBDUPW010000028.1, read on the forward strand.
GGATTCCTTGATCTTGTCTAGAGGCAACTGCGGAGGCTCCGGTGGATCCATCTGCACGTAGTTGGCCATCATGGTGATTTCTTCCGGGCTCAGAACCCCGAGCTTGCCCCAGGGCGGCATGCCGCCGGGCATGCCGTTCGTGAGCGTCGCCTTCAGCGCGGCGGTGCCGATCTTCTTCGTGCGCTCGGGCTGGATGTTGGGACCCGTGGCCCCCGCGCGCAGCGTGCCGTGGCAGCCCGCGCAGCGGTCGAAGAAGATCCTCTTGGCTTTTTCGAAGGTCTCGCCCTCGAGAGCGACGAACTTCTCTTCTGCGGGCGTGGCAGCAGCGCCCTTGCTGGCTTCGCCCATATAGGCCAGCACTTGGCCGATCTTGGCGTCGTCCAAACCCGGGTTGGGCATGGGAACGTTGTTGTACTTTGCGAGCAGCTCCTTACCGATGGGGTCGCTCTTGCCCATCTCGATGGGGTCCTTCATCCACTTGACCAGCCACGCGTGGTCCCGCTTCTCGGTGACTCCTTTGAGGTCCGGGCCGGTGCGATCGCCGCCGCCGATGCTGTGACAGGCTTGACACTGGGTTTCGAAGATCTGTTTGCCGGCAGTTACGTCTGCCGCTGACGCCTGAGTTGCTTTTCCGGTGGGTGCGTCCTTCTTCTTGTCGCAGGAGACAAGCAGGAGACCGAGACCAACGAAGATGGCCGTTGAAACAATGGATTGGGTATTTGAACGCATGAGGATCCTCCATCGAGGGCGCGGTTGACCGCCGCGTCGCAAACTAGGTGCCAGTAACGAGAATGGGTATGACATCCCGCACTAGCGGAGGATTTCGGCTATATCAACGGAGCAACATGTCTGGTGAGTTGATCTGCGGCATGGTGCCAACGAATGGAATCGCGCAACCGTTTCGTTCTGCAGCAAATCAACGGAAGCGCTTGCGCGGCGGCTGCGTTGAGCTGGACGTGCGCGTCTCGCCAGCTACGGGCTACTTGCAGTATTGATCGCCGGCGGCCTTGAGGGACGTGTATTGCGCTACGCAAAGCGGGCCCCAGAGGTTGCAGCAGCACTGGGGCAATAGCTGGCAAATGGTGTCAACGCAGCCCGACTTGACGAGGTGCGGCGTGCCGCTCGGATCGCATGACTTGTAGGTTCCAGTCGCTCCGGCGGGTGTGCCCAGGATTGGACCCACCTGGTCCATCGAGTGGCTGCACTTCGGCTGGAGCGTCGTGCAATTCTGGGTGGGCGGACACGCGGCGAACGCCGCCAGCGCGCACAGCTCGTCCCATTTGTTGCAGCAGCACGACTTGTCGGCGTTGCAGACTGCTTCCACGCACTTTTTGTCGACGTGGTGCTGCGAGTTGTTCTTGCAGTGTTGGTACACTCCTGGAGACGTCTCGACGGCCAGCAGGCCGCCAGTCTGGGTCATCGAGTGCGAGCACTCGGCTTCAGGTGCCGTCTTGCAAGCCGGCACGCAGACCTTTCCTGTCGGGTGGCAGGTCAGGCCGTCGCAGCAGTCTTCGTTCTTGTCGCAATATCCGTTGGTGCAGGTCGTGCAGGTGTTGCTGGTTTGGTCGCAGCGCAGGCTCTTGAGTGTGCCCGTCGGGCCCTCTGGTATCTGCCCCCCGCAGCAGTCCGATTCACGAACGCAGTAGCCACCCGTGCCCACGCAGTTGGTGCCACAGCGATTGACGCCTTTCACACAATTGGTGCCCGCGCAGCAGGGCACGCTGCCGTCGGGGTCACAGGCCGAGTCCTGTGGGAAGCAGCCGTCTTTGATGCACACGCCCAGGATGTCGTCGCTACTGGTCGTCGGGCTTGCCAGAGCGAGCGGCTCACAGCTTCCTTCGCAGCACCTTTCTTTGGGGTCTTCTGGATCACCCTGGGGGTTGCAGGGCGCGCCGTTGGGGATGCCGCACCCCGGAACTCGACATTTGCCGCCGTCGCAGAGCAGTCCCTCGCAACAGGTGTCGCCGGCGACGCAGTCGAAGCCCGCCTCCAAGCAGACCTGCTTTGCGCAGAAACCTTCGCCGTTTGGATTGCGGTTGCAGATCTTCGTACAGCATTCCGCGTTGTCCGAGCAGCGTTCGTCCGCGAGCTTGCACTTGACGCCGCCGCAGGTGCCAGTGAGCGCATCGCACTCCAATCCTGCACAACACGGCGCGTCCGCTGTGCAGGCGACGCCAAGGGGCCGACAGCACTGCCGCACCGGCTCTTGTCCGGGCGGGGTGACAGACAAGCTCTTGCATTCGGCCTGTCCGGTCAAGAAGCCGCAGCAGTCTTCGGTGCGGTCGCAGGTGGCACTCGCGCCAACGCATAGCGGAGCCAGGTCCAGGCAGCGGCGTGCCCCTGTACACTGCTTTGCGCAAGACAGATCCAAGAAGCCCGCCAACCATTGGGCGCGTACCTCTGGTGAAGCGGTGTCGAGCGCGGCGTCGACCTCGCCTCGGCAGGCGCTCAGGTCCTGCCCCTCGAAACAGCGATCGAGCAAGTCGCAGAGAGTTTCGGGCGAGCTTTCGTAGCCGTCGACGTCCAGCAGACTGGCGCAGCCGACCAGCGTCAAGAGCGCCAGCAGCGGGAGCCAGAGGTAGCGTCGGCGGCGTCGCGACGTCATTGACACACCGTTCCGGCGTCGGAGCAGGCAGTGCCGCTGCAGCACGGCAGGTTCTGACAGGACTCGATCTGCAGAGCGCAGGTCGGTGCCAGGCGCAAACAAGCCGCTTCAATGGATTTCGGACCAGAGAAGTCCTTGCATCGGTCACAGCCGCGAGCGGAGAAGTTCTTCAGCCATTCCGCACGGGTGCCTGCACTTGACGAGTCCAAGCGACCGTTCAGCGTGCGTTGACAATCGTCGATGTCATTGAAGGCGCTGCCCGCGCCCCCGGAGATGCATTGGCACAGCGCCGCAACTGCGGACTCCCGCTCTTCGTCCACGCCCAGAGCGCTGACACATCCCGACATGCCTAAGAGCATGACAGCGGATGCAGGCACGCGCCTCACTAGAGTTCTCCGCGCACGCTGAAACCGCCAGCAGAGGGCGAAAGCCACGGCGAAGCCAGCAAGCGGCGCCGCTGGGTCGTGCGTTCGCTGCTGGGCGCGGTGAAAACCAGCGTCGCGCCCACCGCAGTGGCAACGACGCCACCGATCCCGACCCATTGGCCGATCTCCGCCAAGGATTTGGCGGAGTCTGCGGCATCCAGGCCTTTGTTACTGCAGAAGCGTTCGGCGCAGGCGTCTGGCTCGTCCGCGTCGCTTTTCTTGCCGAGTGCCACAACGCCGAATCCAACGCCGGTCAGGATCGCGGCGATCCCAACGCCCCCGACCACATAGCCGACGGTCTTTTGTGAGCTGGACACGGGTGTTCTGTCCGGTCCGGTGCCCGCTTTCGGTTTGGGCGGTGGGAACTTCTTGTCGATGGCAGCGAGATCAATGGACACACTGAGCTGTTGCGCTTCAGCCAAGTTGTGCTGCTGCTCATCCAAAACCCTGTCGCCGCGACGCACGACCAGGCGCACCGGGCCGGGGTCGACGGGCAGCGCCAGGTTGTACGCTCCGGGATCAATGCGCACGCCGTCCCGATACACGTCGAGGGCAGGTACCGACGTTGGGATGGTCAAGGTGAGCTTGGGCAGGCGCGGGGTGAGCGCATCCCGGCGCTCAGCCGCAAACCCGGTTCGGTCATCGCCCATCTTCTTTGCCATCTCGACGGCTTCGCCCCACTCGGCCCAGGCTGACGCCACCTTGCCAAGGTTCTCGTGGCAGTCCGCAAGGTTCAGTAGCGTGCCCAGCGTGCGGTCGAGTTTGTAACTGGCCTGGAACTTCGGGCAAGCGGCGGCGAAGTTGCCCGCTGCCGTCAGCTCTTTGGCTTGGACAAACAATGCTTCGGCCGCGGCCGCGTTTTCGGTCGCCGTGGCCCTGGGGGCCGCAGCGAAAATCGTGAGGCAGAGCAATGCCCCTGCGAGAGTTTGTGTGCGCAACATCAGTGTCGTCCGCTGAGGGGATCAGGTTTGGGAGTAGGCGTCGGGGGGAGAGGGGTTGTCGCCGACGCTTTTGGCGCAGGCGCCGGCGTCGGCTGCGGGGCAACGACGGGCTTTGGCGCCGGCGCTGAAACGGGTTTGGCCGTCGGATTGGGCGCGGCGGTCGGGGGGTGGGGGATGGGTGTGGGTGCCGAAGCCGACGTGGAAGCGGAGGGAGCAGCCTGGTTGGAAGCACTCGCGGCTGGCAAGATCACGGGTTGGGTTGGGTCGGGCGCTGCGACCTGGGTTGGAGCCGCTCCACGCGCGCCTGCGTTGTCGATGGGGTCGGCGGTCGGCGCCGCTGTTGGGGAGCGACTTGCTACGAACGCGATCACACCGACCAGCGCAGCGACACCGATGACCGCCGCCACGAAGACTTTGGAAGTCGGTTTGCCCGGCGCGACTTGCGCAGTGAGCGTGTCGGAACCGATGGAGCCCTGAGAACTCGCGACGGCCGTTTCGGCCAATGCGCTTGCGCGCCGCGCTTGCGAACCGGTATCCGTGACGATGGAATGTTGCGAGGAGCTGGCCAGATCCCGCAGGCCGAGGGCGTGCCCGAGTTCACGTACGGCCTTGCCAGCGGATGAGAATCGGCCGTCGGTTTCCCGGGCGCAGCAAGTCTTGAACCAGCTGTCGAAGTTGGGGCCGAGGGTAGAGCCGCGCTCACTCGGTACCGGCAGTGGCTCGTAGGCGATCTGCGCAATCAAATGCGGCAGCGTCTCGGCGGTCCAGGGTTCGTCGCCGACCAGCAACTTGTGCGCGATAATGCCGAGGGCCCAGACATCAGTTTGCGGGGATATTCGGTCCACTCTGCCCAAGGTTTGTTCCGGCGACATATACAGGGGTGTGCCGAATACTTCGCCCGTTGCGGTCTTCGATTCCATGCCAGCACCGGAGGTTTCGGTCAGCTTGGCGATCCCGAAGTCCAGCAGCTTCACGCAGGGTGAGCCGTCGTCGCGCGTGGTCAGGATCAGGTTCTCAGGTTTGATGTCGCGATGAATGATGCCGAGGGCATGGGCGCGGTCTAGAGCTCGCGCGATCTGCCGCAGGTAGACCAAGGCTTCTTCGGGCTCGAGACGTCCGCGTCGCTTCAGCAACTCGTCGAAACTCTCCCCGCGCAAGAGCTCCATCACCAGGAACGGAGCGCCATCTAGCTCCGGCGCTACATCTGCGTCCGTGACCTTCACCACGTGGTCGCTGTCGATGCGTGCCGGTGCGCGTGACTCGCGTCGGAACCGCTCCAAAGCGATGGCGTCGGTGGTGAGCTTGGGATCGAGCAGCTTCAGAGCCAAGTGCTGCCCCGTGACGGAGTGCTCCACTTCGTACACAGAGCCCATACCGCCTTGCCCGAGTCGACGCTCGATGCGATAGCGCCCGGCGACCATGGAGCCGGAAGGGATTTCGTCACTCTGTGCGGTCATGAGGAAAGAAAAAGGTGAATGATTCGCCGCAAAAGGCTATCACGCGCTGCTCCAGGGGTGCCAGCCGAGAGCCGGAAACCGCGGCGGACTGCGAAAAGCTTTCAGGCAAAGGGCGCGATCCTCCCGGAGCTTGGCCGAGAGCCCGCCACGCATCTAAAATTTCTGCCGCGCCTACCTTCTTTCTCTAGACTCGCCGGTTAATCGTATGGACCCCCACCTGCACCAATGGATTTCCCTGCTCGTGCGTTGGCTGCACATTATCGCCGGCATCGCCTGGATTGGCGGATCGTTCTATTTCAATTGGTTGGACGGCAATCTGCGCAAACCCGAGCGTGACATAGACGAGGACGGCCTGGCTGGTGAGCTTTGGTCCGTGCACGGAGGGGGCTTCTATGTCGTGCAAAAATACCAGGTGGCTCCCGCGCAGTTGCCCAAAACCCTGCACTGGATCAAGTGGGAGGCGTATACGACTTGGATCAGCGGATTCTTGCTGCTGGGACTCGTCTACTACATGGGCGGGCGCGCGTATCTCATAGACGTGCAGACGGCGCCGGTCGGATTCGGCGCCGCGGTGGGTATCGGTCTCGGCTCACTGGCTGCGGGCTGGCTAGTCTACCACTTGCTCGCCGACTCGCCGCTCGTGCGCGCTCCTGCCGCCTTCGCCGGCGTCGGCTTTCTGCTCCTTGCAGCGTGCTCCTATGGGCTGACGCAAGTATTCACCAACCGCGCGGCTTTCATCCACATCGGCGCCATCATCGGGACGATCATGGCGGCCAACGTCTTTTTCGTGATCATTCCCGGGCAGCGCAAGATGGTGGACGCGATGATCGCTGGCAAAGAGCCTGACGCCTTCCAAGGGGCGCGTGCCAAGCAGCGCTCTCTTCACAATAACTACATGACGCTTCCGGTGCTGTTCATCATGATCAGCAATCACTACCCGCACACCTTCGACCACAAGTGGAACTGGATCCTCTTGTGCGCCATCTCGCTAGTCGGTGCTACTACCCGCCACTGGTTCAACCTCAAGAATCGGGGGCACCGAAACAAGTGGATCCTTCCAGCGGCGGCCCTCGCCATGCTGGCCCTTGTGATTGCCACCAAGCCGCCAGCGCCAGCGACCGGCGGCCAGGCCGTCGTGTTCTCCGAGGTTTGGAACGTCGTCTCAGCACGCTGCACGACTTGCCACTCTGCGCACCCCAGCGACGACATTTTCAAAGCTGCGCCGAACGGCGTGGCTTTTGATACACCGGAGCAGGTGCAGGCGTACGCGCCTCAGATCCGGCAACGCGCTGTCCTGACGCCCAGCATGCCCCTAGGCAACAAGACGAAGATGACGCCGCAGGAGCGAGAACTACTCGGCCGGTGGATCGATCAGGGCGCTTCCATCGACGACGCGCAGTAGGCGACGCAGGGCTTTAGGCGTCGGATTTGGGGGGCGTGCTCGATTGGGCGTCCGGTTCGGCGTCCGCGACGGCCTGTGCTGGCGCGTCGGCAACGGTGTCCACGTCTGCTTCGGTGTCTGTCGGCGCGGTGCCGACCCCGGCTGAGTCTCCGGTAGCTGCGTCTGCGTCGGCGCCCGCCTGCGCGGCACTGGGCGCGGTTGAGGCATCGGCTTCGGCGTCGGGACTGGCGTCTGTGCCGGACGCTCCGTCTGGGCTCGGCGCGGGGTCCGGCTGCAATTCACCGGCAATTCCGGCGCTGCCCAGGGCCGTGGCGGAGCCTGTCGCAGCCACGGCAAGCTCGGGTTCGAGCAGAGCGAGCACCCCGCGTTCTTGCATGGTGTCTTGGAGCAGCAATGCAAGCAGGCCCACGGTGATGCCTACAAAGAGGAGCGCACTGGCAAAGTGAAAGTGTAGTCCCAGATCGGACTCGCGCGTCGTCCAGTACTGAGCGCCGCAGACGAATAGGAACGCGCCCCACATCAGCGCATCACCAAAAGCGATGGGGCGGGCGCCGCGCACCTTCCGCTCCACCGCGATCAGGGGCATCAGGAAGATGAAGTGGATGTAGTAGTTGGCTGGATGAAACGCGAGGGGAATGCCAATCAAGCCCAAAGTCGCGATCGCGGCAAAGGATCGTCGCTTTGCTGCAAGGATGACCAACCCGAGATAGAAGGCGATGCCGCCTATGTAAACGGGAAGTCGCCCCCGTAGCAGTCGATTGTGCACGCCGTCCGGGCCCCCGATCAGCCCGCGCCAGCTGACGTGGTTCACGTGCGGGTCTTTGTTCAGAAGACTGACTTTGTGCAACCACTCGGTCCAGGCGTCGAAGGAAAGCACCAGAGAAGAGATCAAAAAGAGCACGGCAACAGTGACCGTCGCGCCCAGCGCAACGCGCAAAAACGGGGCTTGTGCCCGGGCGAAGTCCCCCAGGCGCGGTGGCCGCTTGTGCTCCTGCACGTAGGCGCTTAGCCAGTAGAAAACCGGGATCGACAGTGCGATCAAGGCCATTGCGGGGAACGCTCGAATCATGGCCGATGCCGCCAAGAACACGCCCCCCAGCACCCAGCGCTCTTTGCGCAGGGCACACAGCCCGAACGCCAAGTACGCCATCCAGTCGTGGCGCAGCGTCGCGCCAGCCCAGTTGGTGCCGAACATATAAAAGTCGTTCGCGCCCCACAGCACCATCGACACCAGCATGGTGCGGGCGCCAAAGGTCCGACCGATGGCGAGGAACGCAAGCAGTAGCAAGAGCGGGTCGAGCATCGCCGCTACGAACAGCGTTTCGTTGCTGGCGGTCGTGCTCTTGAAGATGTAGTGCGCCAGCGTGAACCACACGGGTGTGGCGTTGCCCCCGTGGTCGTGCATGCTGCCAAGGTAGTCGCGTACTCCCATGTTCTCGCGGAAGTAACGCATGTCCACAATGAACTGCTGCCAACGCTCTTCCGAAAAGCGTGCCTTGACTGCTTGGATCTCGCTGGACACTTGAGCGACGCTGGTCATGCGATGCGTCTTGAGATCGCGCAGCTGAACGTGCGACAGGGATTCCAGCGTGACGCTCGGGTCGTCATCCGCATAGGCCGCCACGCTTGCCATATACAGGCCGTCGAAACGCAGCTCCTTGAAGTACTTTCCGACCGGGTAGTACACCCGCATGTCGAAGTTGTGCACAAAGCTGGGTTGGTTCAATTTGTGGTCGATGTACTGGGGCCGACCCAAATTGAAGAACGCTGCTACGGAGATCGTGGCGCATACGCCAAGCACCGCCAGGATTGCCCCGCCGTTGGCGAGAAAGCGCTTGGGCGCAAAGGCCTCCCGCAACACCGCGACGAGCGCTGTCATGGCCATGGTGCCGCGCAGCAGCGCGATCTCTCGTTGCGCAACGGGCCAGTCGTCCTGCATTGCTCCCACGAGTTCCCAGCCACCGAAGATCGGAATCAAAAGTGCGAGCAGCGTCCACCAGATGGGCGCCCCGGAGTAGGCCAAGAGCGCGAACGCTGCGAGGGAGAAGCCGAAGCTCAGCGTCAGGTTGCGCATCCGTTCGTCCGGCGGAATGCCGGGGCGCTCTGCGATGGCGGGCGGCCACGGATCCGGCTTCTCGCCGAAGAGTTGCACTTCGCTGATGGAGTAGGAAGTGTCGCCTCCCTTTGCCGTGATCCGAATGTAGCGACCGCTGGCTTTGAGCGTATCCGTCAGCCGAGGTTGAAGTCCGCTACCTCCCGTGGGGACGGCTTCCCACAGTGGCGCGAAGCTCGCACCGTCCGAGGAAATCGTGAGCGTGTAGGTGTCGTTGTTGTCGCCCAGCAAGTAGCCGCAGGTGATGGGCAGCTCCTCGCCCAAGTCGAACTCGACGAAGGCTGTATTCGATCGGAAGATCGCGGTGCGGTCGGTTTTCCAATGATCTCCACGCACCGCGGCGACGCCGTCGGTCATGCGCTCCGCGCGCGCGACACCACTGGCGTTGACTGGCAGACGACCCGAGAGCACGTTCACGCCCGCCGTCTGAGCCGGCGCTTGCGTTGGCCAGGCGACGAGAAACGCAGCGATCCACAACACGCAGATGCTGCAGAGGACGGCAACCCGCGACCTCGCCATGCGTTGTCGGATTGCTCGTGGGATGGCGCGCAGTTGGCCCAGGGCGTTCACGGCCGGGAGAATGTCTTAGGACCCCGTCCCAAGTCTACCGGATGTGGCCATTCTCTACTTGCCCCGGCGCGCGCGAGCAGTGGGCGCGGTCGTTCGACGCGTCGCGCGTCGTTTCAGCTGGCTGTCCGGTTTCTGCCGATTGCTACTTTTTCTGGTGGATTTGCGACTCGCGCTTGTCACGGAGTCCTCCAACGCAAAGGCGGCTTTCTTCTTGGCCGCTTTGGAGAAGTTTCGCTTCCCGGATGTGCCGGCACCGACCTTTTTGTCTGAGGCGCTCACCCCGGGTTTTGCGGTGTCCACACTTGCCTTCTTCTTCTTCTTTTTCTTGGAAGGCGCTTTGGGCGTGGGGCGGGTTTGGTCACGTTTGAACTTGAGTGCTTTTCTGAGCATGTCGGCGTCGGTCTCCTCGACTTGTTTGAGCACGTTATCATCCCAGTTCCGCGGGGCGCACCTATCAGTTTCGGAAGCCGCCCTCGCCAGTCGAGTATGCTGCCCCGGCTATGCGCCCCCGCGCCCTGCTCTTCATCACCGTTTTTAACAGTATTCTTGGGCTGAGCGTGCTGTTCCCGGTGCTGCCGCCACTGGGGCGGGCGCTCGGGCTCAGCGAGCTCGAGGTGGGGTCCCTGTCGACCAGCTACGCCTTGATGCAATTTTTGCTGAGTCCGATGTGGGGACGGCGCAGCGAGCGCGTCGGGCGAAAGCCCGTCCTGCTCGTGGGGATCCTGGGCTTTTCGGCAAGCTTTGCTGCATTTGCTTTGGTGGCGCATTTCGGGCTGCGCGGTGGACTCAGCCACATGGCGATCTTCGCAGGCTTGTTGGCAGCCAGATTGTTCGGCGGCGCGTTTTCCTCTGCGACCATCCCCACCGCCCAAGCGTACATCGCCGACACCACGGAGCGGGACGATCGCACCGCTGGCATGGCACTCATTGGCGCGGCCTTTGGGCTCGGCATCGTCTTCGGTCCTGCAATCGGCGCCGGACTGGCCACCATTTCGCTGCTCGCGCCTGTCTACTTTTCCGCGGCCTTTGCCCTCGTGAATGCGGCCTTCGTTTGGTTCAAGTTGCCCGAACCCGAGCGCCACGTGCAGAGCTCCGGCGAAGCGCGCTCCGGCGTGCTGACCAAACGGCTCTGGCCACTGCTGTTGGTCGGGCTTTCGCTCTCGCTTTCCTCGGTTGCCATGGAGCAGACCGTGGCCTTCTACTACCAAGATAGGCTTGGACTATCGGCTCAAGGCACGGCCCGCACCGTGGGTTTGGCGTTGGTGTTCTACGGCATCGTTGCGGTTTTCGCCCAGGGCTATATCGTGCGGCGTACGGGGCTGTCGCCCACGACGCTGATGCGTGTCGGCGTGCCGATCGCCTTGGCCGGATTCGTTGGGCTGTCTTTTTCGCACCACTTTTGGGAATTGACGCTTTCCCTCGCGGTGCAGGGCCTGGGGCAAGGCCTCGCCATGCCCGGCGTCAGCGCGGCTGTGTCCCTCGGGGTTGCGGATAACGAGCAAGGGGCCGCGGCCGGGCTCAACAGCTCTTCGCACGCGCTGGGGCGCATGCTCGGACCCGTGCTGGGAACCAGCCTGTACCAACTGCGTCCGGAGTATCCGTACTGGTTTTCCGCTGGGCTGCTGACCGTGCTGCTGCTGTGTTTGGGTGTCGCAACGCGTTCCTTCGCCCAGAAACAGCGGCCGACCTAGCAGAAACGCGGATCCCGGTTCGAGATCCGCTCTGGGCGCCGCTACTTGCTGCTGCCGCCGCGCAAGAAGTCGATCGCCGCGTCGAGCTGCCCGTCGCCCATGCTGTGTCCGCCGCGTTTGCGCGCGTTCGCCTTGTGTGGCCAGCCAAGCTGCGCCAGTGCCCGGGCCAGGCCCTTGGGGTCCTTGTGGGCGCGGTCCTTTAGACCGTAGCCCACGTAGATGCGCGGTCGGCGGGTAGTGCCTTTTGCAGGCCCGACGAGGTATTTCGCTCCGGCACCCCCCGCGAAGATCCCGTAGCCCTGGACTTCTAGCTTGCCCAGGAGTGCAAGGGCTGTGGCGTAGTAGGCGCCGTTGGAGAAACCGATCACGAAGACGCGGCGAAACCCATGCGCCCGCCGCGATTCGAGGCGCTTCTGTGCTTGTGCCCACTCCGCGGTCAGCTCGGACTCCACCACGCGCTGGGCGGCCACGGACGTCGGCCAAGTCCACCAGTCTTTCATCTGAGCGGGACCGATGCCGCGGCGCCCACGCGGCATGAGCACACTGAAGCCTTTGCGCTTGGCGGCGCGCACGATGGCGCGCTGCTGTGCCCACTGCCAGGTCGTGCCCGGCTTCACCACGCCATGCAGAAAAACGACTAGCGTGTCTGGTTTGGCCTCGGCAGGCTCGAAAGCACAGACGCCGTCGGAGAGCGTCTCAAGTTCTGAGGCGCACCATTGCGGAGGCGCCGCATCCGCCGACGCATCCGCGCCTGCGTCACTTTCTGCACAGGCCCCGCTGGCGGAGCCGAGCGAAACTGCCAGGGCCAGGCACGCGGCTGCGAGAAAACGTCGGTCCCTAACGTCGGCACGGCGATTGCTCTGAAGGAGCGTCGAGTACGAAAGGGACCGAATGATGCGACCGAGCCTAGAATTAAGCCTGAATATTCGCGACAGCATTGACGTGGACTCGGCACGTTGTGGCACAGATGTGGCCAGCGCGCCCACTGAGCGGATCACGCTACCCGATGGCCCTCACGCCCTCAACCCGGCCGACGAGGAGTTTTTTGCGGTGGGTGACGCAGGCGCCTACGAAGGTGGCCCGGCCGTGGTTGAGCTTGAGCCCGAGATCGAGGACCCCGCCACGCTGCCGCCGCCGCCGCCGTCTCCTGAGCAGCTGAAGCGTCGGCGTCGCGCTTCGCGTGGTGTCGCCGTGGCCATGGGCGCGTTCGCCGCCATGAGCGTTGTCGCTCTACTACGCGTCGGCATCGCAACCGCATCCGACGGAGCGACCAGTGCGCCTATCGCAAACGTTCCCCCCGTTGCGGTCGCCGCTGCACAGGCCGCGGCGCAGGCCGCTCAAGCTGCCCAGGCCAAGGTCGCTGCGCCGGAGATCACGCCCGCGCCTGCGCTCGAGGCCGCAGAGGACGCGCCCGACGAGTCCATGGGCCAGGACGCCAACCCGGCCGTGCTCGCTGCGCCTTCCGTGCGAAACGAAGCTGCGGTCGGCGCGCCAACCAAGCCGGCGGCGGCACCGGCCCCGAGCCGGCCGGCGGCAACGCGCGTTTCGAGCACATGGTCGGCTCCGGAGGCGCCTGCAACGTGGCGAGCGCCTGCGACTCCTGAGCCCGCGGCTCCCGTCCGAGCGCCCGCGGCCGCCGAGGGTCCGGTTCCCACGGCCGCATTTCCTGTGAACTGAGCACGGCGCATCGCGTGGCACATCGCGAGTCCACTGGAGCCGCTGCAGCGGCGCAGT
>CBDUPW010000029.1:0-43161 GCA_965369205.1 uncultured Polyangiaceae bacterium
CCCCGGTCGCTCTGCTCGTGTAGGTGGCTGCTAAAGGGCTGACGCGTCGTGACGGCGCGGGTGCGCGTGGGATTATTCTTGCGCGGTCACGCGGGTCGGCACTGGGCCAAGAGTCTTTGGGTCGGCGCGGGTCACGCGTGGTCGACGTGTCGCGCCTGATGGCGGATTTGTTTGGCGAAATAGCGGGGGAAGCTTCCCCCGCCGTTCCCCCTCGCTCCGGGGCCCCGACCCCGGTCGCTCTGCTCGTGTAGGTGACTGCTAAAGGGCTGACGCGTCGTCAACACCAACGCACGCGCTCACACTCACGCGCTCACACTCATGCACGCGCTCACACTCACGCACGCGCTCACACTCACGCACGCGCTCACGCTCACGCGGGAATCAGCGATTGGAACCCCGGTCGCGGCCGTACTGAGTCCTTTCTGCGCCAACTACCTCGCGGCCATGGTCGAGGCTGCAGCGCACATGAAGTCGTTGCCAACCCCAGAGTGGGTAAACGCGCGGCTTTTCTTTCCGCCCCTTGACACTGGTCAGGCCGAAGCAAAAACTCGCCGGTGGAGGAGTGGCCGAGTGGTCTAAGGCAGCGGTTTTGAAAACCGCCGAGGGTGCAAGCCCTCCGAAGGTTCGAATCCTTTCTCCTCCGCCCCACGGCGCCGCCGATTCAAACCGCGCGCCTCAGTTCTGCGTCTTTGGATCTGGCACCAGGACGCAGCCCCAGCCGTCGTAGTCGCCGGCGTTTTCGTCGGCTAGATCCGATAGCGTCATCACGACGTCGTGGATGTGGTTCAGGTTCACGGCGTCGTCGCGGTGCACGGACATACCGAAGGGCAGCTCGTTGGTCTGATCCGGGTCGAGAGCTTCAATGCGGAAGCCGAGCTCAGCGGCGGCGCGACCGAAGGCGTCTCGGGAATCGGCGTCGGCGAAATGAATGAAGTGATCCACTTCGCGTGGTGTGTCGAGCTGGTCGCCGGAGCCTTCGAGTTGCTGCACGACGCGGCGGTCCATGATCCACTGCCAGCGTTCGGCGTCGGGCATGAGGAACTCGTCGTAGTAGCCCCACTCGGCATCTGCCTGGCTGCCGATGCGGTAGCCGCGATCCGCGTCGGCGAGCGCCCGGACGACGACTTCCTCGAGGGCGGCTTCTTTGCCGGCGTCGCCGTAAAAGGTCCGTTGCCAATCGCCTTTGTTGCGTAGGCGCCCCACGTAGGTGAAGCCCGCGCCGGCGGCGCTTGTGGTGATGGCGTCCTCGAGGGCCCACAGCGCTTCCGCGTCTTCGGGGCCGCCCATGCCGTGGTCCGCCGGGTCGAGCATTTGCAGCCCCGCGTGGTACAGCGTGTCCAGGGGTGGGCGCTCTTGTTGGTATTGGAAGTTCAGGAAGACGGACGCTGGTGCATCGTCCACGCGGCAGTAATAGAAGTCCCACTCGCCCGTGTCGTCAGCGTCCCCGTCTGCGTCGCTCATGGCTCGACTGTAAGCAATTTTTCCGTGTGGCAAAAACGCCGCGGCCCGGGGGACCCTGAGGTCAAGAATCGTCGGGAAAGCTGGCCACCAACGCTTCGAGGGCGCGTTGTCCGTCCTGAAAGACGTGCCAGCCGTCGCCCACCAGCACACACTGAACCGAGATGCGGCGCGCCAACCCGCGCACGCTGCGACGGGCCGCCACGGGATCGGCCAGCTTTGCATCGGGCAGCAGGTTCAAGGCGCCGCCGCGCTGAGCTCGGATCAGATCGCCGGTGATCAGCGTGGTGCCTTCGAGGACGAGGCAGAGCTCCCCGGGGGTCTTCGACCCGTCCAGCGAATAGGCCACCAGACCTGGCACCACACTGTCGCCGTCGGCCAGCCAACGATCGCAGCCGGAACCGAAGCTTGTTTGCTCCGCCGCGGGGCCGCAGAGCTCTGCGTTGTAGCGCTGCTTCAACTCCTGGGCAGCGCGCAGGTGATCCGAGTTGGTGACCACGATGTGGCGGACCCCACCGAGGCTATCGAGGTGCTGCGCATCGTGCGCGGAGAGCGGCAGTGGGTCGATCGCGACGTTGCCCTCGGCGCGTCGCCACAGCAGCGAGTGGAAGTCGATGTTGCGCGACTCGTCGAAGAGCGACCATCCGAATAGGTCGTCTCGGTGCAGGGACTTCATGCAGCTATTTGGTGTTGCTGGTCGCGACCACGCATTGGTTGTTCTTGCACGCAACCGGTGGCGGCACGACGCATTTGGGAATGGGGCACGGATTGTTGATTGCCCACTTCGTGCAACGCGTCTTCCAATCGGCTTCGCGTTTTTGATGTTCGACCTTGGTCATGGGCGTTTCGGGGCACACGGTGCAGTAGCAGTCTTTCTCACTCGTGATGGCCGTCTTGTAGACACTCATTTGGCAATCGGTCGCGAGCTTGCAGCTGCCACCGGAAGTGCCGCCGGTGCCCGTGCCGCCGGTGCCCGTGCCGCCCGTGCCCACGCCGCCGGTGCCCGTGCCGCCCGTGCCCACGCCGCCCGTGCCACTGCCGGCTGTCCCGCCTGAGCCCGCGCCGCCGCTTGCGCCTGCGCTGCCGCCCGTACCAGCCGTTCCCGCGGTCCCGCCGCTGCCCGCGTTCCCTCCGGTGTTGCTGCCCGCAGTGCCGGCGTTGCCCGCAGTTCCGCCGGAGCTGGACCCGCCGGTGGAGGTCGAGCCCCCAGTGGCCTTCGTGCCTCCGGCGCCGGTGCTGGCGTCGTCTTCGGAGCCGCAGGAAAAAAGGAACAGCCCGAGGACTGTGGCGGAAAGAACGAGTCGGTTCATGAGAAAGCCCCTGTTTCAGGCGCTGTCGCGCCGCGGTCGAAAAAAACTAAGACAGCCAGGATAGCGCATTGTGGGCGTTGGGCCTCCACTGAACCGGGGCGCAGTGTTGTCAGCAGGTTGCGTGGCTTTCGGCCTTCGGCTAGGTTCGCCGCCCTTTCGAAGGAGGCCTTTGTGGCGCGCGTTACCGTTGAAGATTGCTTAGAGCACGAAGAGAACCGATTCGCGTTGGTGGTGTTGGCAGCACAGCGCACCCGTTCGCTGATGAAGGGCGCTCCAGCTCTAGTGAACGCGAAGAACAAAGCCGCCGTTGTGAGCTTGCGCGAGATCGCCAAGGGCCGCGTCTACTGGCACCGTCAGAGTGAAGAAGTTGTTCGCGAGTACATCGCGGAAGTGCAAGCTCTCGAACCCCAGTGAGCCCGCGCGCTCTGCGCCGCAAAAGTGCTGAGTCTGCACCCGCCCTGACCGCCGAGGATCTGGGTCAGGTGGGTGACCTAGGTGCGCTCGCGCACTACGCCGACCCGGCGTACTACGACCGTACCTACGCGAAGCGGACGGATGACGTCGCCTGGTACGTAGCTTTGGCCAAACGCGTTGGAGGCCCCGTGCTGGAGCTGGGTGCCGGCAGTGGGCGCGTCACGCTTTCGCTGGCGAGTGCTGGCATCGACGTGACTGCGGTGGATCTATCGCGGCCGATGCTGCGCGCCCTGGAGCGCAAGCTGGAGGAGGAAGATGCCGCCCTCCGCCGCCGCGTTCGACTCAAGCACGCGGACTTTGCCAGCTTGGCGCTGCGCCGTCGCTTTCCCTTGGTGATCGCGCCCTTCAACGTGGTGCTGCATTTGTACACCTTGGAGGAAGTGCGGGGTTTCTTCCGGAGCGTGTCCAAACACTTGGAGCCTGGCGGTGTGCTGGCCTTCGACTTCTCGGTTCCGCAACCCGCAGACCTCTGCCTGGACCCGAATAAGCGCTACCACGCGCCTCGGTTTCGCCACCCGACGACGGGCAAACTGACGCGCTACGCCGAGCGTTTTGAATACGATCCGCTCCGGCAGCTGTTGGTGGTTTGGATGGAGTTCTACCCCGAGGACGGAAGCCCAGCTTGGACGGTGCCGCTGACCCACCGCCAGTTCTTCCCCCTAGAGATGCGGGGGTACTTGGAAGCGGCGGGTTTTGAAGCCATCGAGTACTTCGGAGACTTCGGCTCGGAGCCACCGACCCGCGAGGTGGATTCTATCGCCGTGACCTGCTGCGCGCCCCGTGGGAGAGCGCGGCCGAAAAGGCCGCGGTGAGGTCGGCGGTGGGTCGCGCTTGCCCTAGGCGCCCGGCGTACTTAGTTTGCTAGGAGATCATGGCCAGGGATTTCTACAAGGAACTCGGGGTGAACCGCGACGCGGGCGCCGAAGAGATCAAGAAGGCGTACCGCAAGCTGGCGGCGGAGCTGCATCCCGACAAGAATCCTGGCGATGGCGCCAAGGAAGCGCGCTTCAAAGACGTCAATCGCGCTTACCAGGCGTTGAGCGACAAAGAGAAGCGCTCACGTTACGACGAGTTCGGCGAAGACGGACTGCGGGAAGGCTTCGACGTAGAGGCGGCGCGGGCGTACAAGCGCGCAGCGGGAGGTCGGGCGCGCTACAGCCGCGGTGGCAGCGTCGGCTTCGAGGATATCTTTGGCGCGGCGCAAAGCAGCGGCATCGGGGATCTGTTTGGAGATCTCTTCGGCGGCCGGGGGCGGCGGGGTCCCGTCAAGGGCGCGGACGTGTCCAGCGACGTGACCGTGGACTTCATGAGCGCGATCCGCGGGGCGACTTTGCGCTTGCGGCTGCAAGACGGCGGCGAAGAGGTCACCGTGCGGGTGCCCGCGGGCGCCGGAGACGGCGATCGCGTTCGGGTACCGGGCCACGGCGCGCCGAGTGGCGCGGGTGGCCAGCCGGGGGACTTGATGCTGTCGATCCGCGTCTCGCCCCACCCGGTTTTCGATCGCGACGGCCTGGACTTGTACATGGATCTGCCGATCACGCCCGGCGAAGCCTATCGCGGCGCCAAGGTGCGAGTGCCCACGCCGGACGGCATGGTGTCCCTCACGGTACCTCCTGCGGCGCAGAGCGGTCAGGTGGTGCGGTTGCGTGCTCGCGGTGTGAAGCGTGGCAAGAAGACAGGCGACTTGTACGTGCGCTTCTTGGTGCGCATGCCCGAAGGACAAAGCAAAGAGATTGAAGCGGCCATCGAAACCCTTGATGCCGCAGTGGGTGACGACGTGCGCGCCGGCATCCGCGTGTGAGTGGACGCGCCGGCGGGCCCGCCCGGTCTTACCCGGCCTGAGGCGCTACGGGCTTGGCCTGCAGCGGGCGGCTGCGCGGATCGGAAGTCGGAGCCGGCGCGTCGGGACGCAGGCGCCCGTCGTCATCGAAGCGCTCGATTTCGATGGTTACCCGGCGGAGGGCGGCCTGCTTTTCGTGGAAAGGTCGGAACGCGGACTTGAAGCTGCCGACGATGATGCTCTTGATGTCTTTGAAGGGCAGGCCCATCTGCGTATGCGTCAGGTACAGCTCCTTGGACACGGACGTATCCGTGATCAGCCGGTTGTCGGTGTTCACCGTCACGCGCAAACCCAGATCGAAGTACAGCTTGAGGGGATGACTGGCAAGATCCCGGACCGCGCCTGTTTGCACGTTGCTGGAGGGGCAGCATTCCAGCGGAATGCGATGGTCGTTCACGTAATGAAGCAGGTCGCCACTTTCGCGTAGCCGTACGCCGTGGCCGATGCGATGCGCGCCGCAGACGTGAATGGCCTGGGCCACGGACTCCGGTCCGTAGGCTTCGCCAGCGTGAATGGTGCAATTAATGTTGTTGTCTCGCACTAGCTGGAAAGCGAGTTTGTGGTGTTTGGCCGGGTTGTCGGCTTCAGCACCGGCGAGATCGAAGCCCACCACGCCCCGGCCTTTGTAGGCCACCGCCAACTCGGCCATTTCATAGGACGACTCAGTGGAGATGTTGCGGATCCCGCAAATGATCACGTTCGCCTTGATGCCGTAGGTTTCACGTGCGCGGCGCAGGCCGTCGAGCACGGCTTCCACGACTTTCGTGAGCTTCAAGCCGCGTTGGGTGTGCAGCATGGGCGCGTAACGCACCTCCATGTAGCGCACGTTTTCCATGTGTGCGTCTTCCGCCAGCTCGAAGGCGATGCGCTCCAGGCTTTCTTCGGTTTGCATCACCTTGAGGGTGATCTCGAAGCCGCGGAGATAGTCGACCAAGGAGCCGAAGATGCGGCCGCAGCCAATGGCGTCGCGCAGTCCCTCGACGGTGTTGGCGGGTAGGTCGATGTTGCCGTCAGTAGCGAGCTCTAGAATGGTCTCCAGGCGCAAAGACCCGTCCAGGTGCACATGCAAGTCGGTCTTGGGGAGCGCTTGGAATACTTCGAAGGGCACGTGGCCGTTTGCGTCGAGGTGATCCGCGCGTTCTTGGTCTGCCATGGCCGAGCATAGCACAACTGGCGTGTTGACTAGCTCTTGGACGGGGCGTCGTCGTCGTCGGGCTCGTCGTCGTCGTCGGGCTCGTCGTCGTCGGGCTCGTCGTCGCCGTCGGGCTCGTCGTCGTCGGGCTCGTCGTCGCCGTCGGGCTCGCCGTCGTCGTCTTCGTCACGAGCGCGCGCCTGGCCTGCCACGCGCTGGCTCGTCTTTTCGGTTCCCGTTCCGCCGCCTGGTACGCGCCCCGCGAAGGCCGCCGCCGCGGAGAGCAAGAGCACACCGCCCACGAAAATCGGTCCGGGAACGCCGCTGCTGCCGTCGCCGCGGGCTGCGCGGTCGAAGGCTTCCCGGAACACTTCTTCGCCTTGGGCGCCGACGATCATGTCGTTGCCAACATAGGTGGTGGGCAGACCTTGAAAGCCAGAATCCCGGAGGATTTGCGCTTCTTTTCGAATCGCGGCCTCGGTGCCCGGGTTCGCGACGCAGAGGTCGTATTTGTCCGCGTCCAGCGCCATTTGCACGGCCAGCCGACGGTTCAGGGGTGCGCTGAGTTCTTCGGTTTCGAAGAGCGCGTCCGCCATTTCTTCGCCTTTGCCCTGCTCTGCGGCGCAGACATACGCCTTGGCCGCATCCATCGCTTGGGCATGCCGTTCGAGGGGCATGTTCATGCGCACGAAATTCACCTGGCCTGGGTAGTCCCGGGTGATGGCCTTCAACTGCGGGTGCAAGATGCGACAGAAAGGACACTGAAAGTCCGCGAACTCCACCACGTTGATCTTGCCTGCCACGTAGAAGGCTTGGATCCCTGGCGGCACGTTGGGCTTCGGGCGTACCTTGGGCCAGAGCAGCGGGGCACAAATGAAGATCGCGCCGAGGGCGATCCAGCTGAAGTTGCGCAGCGGCTCGACTCCGGTGTCGCCTTTTGCCGCAGCGCGAGCGTAGGCCAGAGCCGCGGCGGCGGCGCAGATCGCGGCGACGTCCACGACGACGCAGTACAGACAGATGTGCCCGATCACGACCGCCTGGAGCAAGATCAACAGCACGGCGACGGCGCCGCCCGCAGTCGCGGTTGGTGTGAGCCAACGCTTCGCGGCTTTCGACGCGGACAGGGACAACACGTAGAGCAGCCCGAAGCCGAGCAGGCCGAGCAGCGGAACCGGGACACCGGCGACGAATCCAAAGCCGCTCGCTCGTACTGAGGCACAGCCAGATCCCGGACTACAGAACGCCGGGTTGAAGCTGGTGTAGTCGACCAAAAGCGCTGCGCTCGTCGCTAAGGCGATGAGCACGAACACGCGCAGCGCGATCAGTGAAGCCATGGCGGGCACATCCGCATCTTAGTCGCGGCGAGCGCCGCGGTGCAAAGACGCGTATTCATTCGCTGTTTCATGACGGACCCCCTTCTGGCCTCTCGGGTCCGGAGCCGTTTTGGGCTACAAGGCCTCATGCGACCCCTTCCTTCCCGTGCCGACATCGTCGGATGTTTGGCCGAAGCTGCGCGCCCGCTGCACGCCCGCGAAATCGCAAAGCGGTGCGCCGTTATCGAGGGCTCATACTCGCGGCTTTTGGAGCTGCTCGATCAACTGAGCTTCGACGGGACCATCCAGCGCATGCCAGGCAATCGCTTCAAAGCGCAGCCGCGGGCCGACGGTGAAACCTGGGAGGGCGTCTTGAGCGTGAACCCACGGGGGTTCGGTTTCGTGACGGCAGCGGGCCAGGCGGATGTGTATGTGGCTGGCGACGGACTTGGCGGCGCGATGCACGGCGACCGAGTCCAAATCTCCGTGATCAGTCGCACCGGGCGTGGCGTGGAAGGACGCATCGAAGCGATTGTGCAGCGCCGGAACCCTCGCGTTGCAGGATTGTTGCGTCGGCGCCGCAAGAGCAGCTGGCTCGAACCTGACGACAGCCGCGTGCGCGGTCCAGTCGTGCTTCAGGGTAAGCATGACGGCAATGACGGGGACGCTGCCGTCGTCACGATCACGCGCTTTCCGGAGCGTGCAGACGAAAACCCTGAAGGTGAGTTGGTCGCGGTCTTGGGGGTGCCCGGGGATCCGAACACCGAAGTCGCCAAGATCCTAGTCCGCGAGCAGATCGAAGAGGACCACCCCGACGCCGCCGTGCGCGAGGCCGAGGCCCTGGCCGCGCGGCTGCTCAAGTCACCCAGCGCGGGTCGCGTGGACCTGCGCAAGGTGCCCCTGCCCACCATCGACCCCGAGGATGCGCGGGACCATGACGACGCGCTGTGGGTCGAAAAGACGGACGAGGGTTATCGCGTCTGGATCGCCATCGCCGACGTTTCCGAGTACGTCGAACCCGGCAGCGCGCTGGATGCCGAGGCAACTTCCCGTGGTTGCACCATCTATTTGCCGGATCGCGCCATCCCGATGCTGCCCGCGGCGCTGGCATCGGATGTGTGTTCGCTTCTGCCCGACGCGGAGCGCCTTTGCATGTGCGTCATCGCCGACATGGACAAGTCGGCGAACGTCACGCACTTTGAGATCGTCGAGGGCGTGATGCGGTCCCAGGCCATGCTGACCTACGGTGGCGTGGCGCGGGCACTGGGCTTTACCGAATTGCCCCAGCGGAGTGCTCCGGCAGAGGCCTTGAAGAAGGGACTCAAATGCCTCGATGACGTTGCGCGCAAGTTGCGCCGCAAGCGCATGAAGCGTGGCGCGCTGGATCTCGATTTGCCCGAACCGCGCGTGATTCTCGATCCCACGACGGGTGCGCCCGTTGGCGTCGAGCGCCGGGCGGAAGACCCCGGGATCAAACGCGCCTATCAGATGGTCGAAGAGCTCATGCTGCTGGCAAACGAGCTGGTGGCAGAGTGGCTCAGTAGCAAGCGTTCGCCCGCGGTGTACCGCGTGCATGCTCGTCCCGACGAAAAGAAGCTGGAACGGCTGGCGGATATCGCGGAGCGACTCGGTGTCGCCGTGGACCTGGACGAGCTCGTCGACCCTCTCGGCGTGGGGCGTTTTCTCAAACAGATCGAGAAGCACCCGCGCCGGCACGTGCTGGAAATGTTGCTGCTGCGCTCGCTGAAGCAGGCTGTTTACGACATCGTGAACGTCGGACACTTTGGTTTGGCTTCAGACGCCTATCTCCACTTCACCTCGCCCATTCGTCGTTATCCCGACATCGAAGTGCACCGCGCCGTGAAGCGGATCTTGCGGGGCGGCAAGCCGGATACTTCTCCGGCGGCGGTAGAGACCTTGCGTGCGTCAGCCACCCAATCGAGCGTGCGCGAACGCGCGGCCATGGTCGTCGAACGTGAAGTCGTGGATCTATACCGCGCGCTCTACATGCGCGATCGCATCGGCGACGTCCTGGAGGGCACCATTTCAGCGCTGGTGGGTAGCGGTATGTTCGTCACCCTAAAGGAGCCCTTTGTGGACGTGTTGGTGCGCTACGATGCCCTCGGGCCAGACCGCTATGAGCTCGATGACGATGAGCTCTGCGTCATTGGTCGTCGCAGCGGGGATACGATGCAGCTTGGGGATCCCATCGTGGTGGAGATCGAGGATGTTGCGATTCTGCGTCGGCAAACCCATGGGCGGCGTGTCCCTCCCGAAAAGGTGCTTCGGGCGGCGACCGATGCCTCGCGGGGCTCGCGCCCAGGGCGCAAGCCGAAGCGCCGTGAGCCCGCAAGGGAACGCCCCGTGCGCGCGGAGCGTGGTGGCCGCAAACAGCCAACTACGGCTCGGTCCCGGAAAGCGCGCGGCAAGGCCGGCGGCAAGTCGGGCGGCAAGAAGCGTCAGCGCTGAGCTGCAGGAAAGCGGCCGGGGCGGGCACAGCGGCTTGCGTGCCCGCGCCATCGGCCTGATTTCACTCGGGTTTATCCGCCGCACAGCATGGGCGAAGGCAAGCGGGCGCTGTGATAGTGTCCTGGGTCCGTGGCTCACGTCCAAAGCCGCTTCGGAAAATGAGCTCCGAACAAGATCCGACGGTCGTCGAAGGCCCCAATTCCGGGCCCGCCCGCAACAGCCCGCATGCCGCAAATGACGAGCTGATCGGGACGGTCCTGAACGATACCTATCGCATCGAACGCGTCGTGGGCGAGGGCGGCATGAGCCGTGTGTACGAGGCGCGCCATATGCGCATCGCGCACAAGCGCTACGCGCTGAAAGTACTCAACGCGGACCTATCCAGGAATACAGAGCTCGTCGAGCGCTTTCAGCGTGAAGCGGACGCCGTCGCAGCGCTCAAACACGAGTCGATTGTTGATGTTTTTGATGTCGGCGTCACCCCCGAGGGTGTGCCGTTCATGGTCTACGAGTTCTTGGACGGCCAAGACCTGGCGATACTGCTCGAAAGCGTGAAGCGCCTGGACGCGGTGATCGCGGTACGCGTCGTGCGGCGCGTGGCGGCCGCGTTGGCCGCGGCCCATGAGCGCGGCGTGCTGCACCGGGACATGAAGCCAGAAAACGTGTTTCTGCTCGGCTCCATGGCCGACCCCGAGGTCAAGGTGATCGACTTCGGGTTGTCGCGTTTTGTCGATGGGTCGAAATCCACGGTGACACGCGCAGGCGTGGTCATGGGCACTCCGTCTTATATGTCGCCGGAACAGGCCCGCGGCGAGCGGGGAGACCACCGCACGGATGTCTACGGCATCGGCGCGATTCTCTACACCGCGGTGACGGGTCGCCCTCCCTTTGAAGAGGAGTCCCCGCAGCAGACCATCTTGGCAGTGATGAGCCGGGAGCCCGAGCGCCCCAAGGTGTTGGAACCGCGTGTTCCCGAAAGCGTCGAGCTCGTGATCCAGCGGGCGATGTCCCGAGAACCCGCGCAGCGCTATCAGACCATGGTCGAGCTGCTGGCGGCGCTGACCACGTTGGAAGAGCAGCTGTCCGTCAACAAAGCGCTTCCTGCCATGCGCGGCACCCAGGCATCCATCGTGGCTCAGGATGTCGAGGACGATGTGCGCTGGGGGCGCGTGCGTCTGCTTTCGTTGCTCCTTGCCGCCGTCGGGGTAAGCGGCTCGATCGCCGCCCTGGCTGCCGTTGGGCTGGCCACTTCCGTGGCGCGGCGAGAGCTGACGAACACGGAGCTGCTGCTCGCGTTGCTTGGGGTGATGGGCACTGCGCTCACCCCCGTGGTGCTGTTGGCAGCTCGGGTCCGACGCAAAATTTGGAACAACAGCGCGCGCGTACTGGACGCCGTCAGCGCCATCCGTTCGCCTTTGATTTCGGCGATTGTTGGTTACGGCCTGGTCATGCTGACCTTGCGCGCCGTGCGCTATGTCACCCGCGAAACCTGGCCCTCGGCTTGGGTTGGCTGGGACCTGGCGCTGTTTCTGATCGCTGCGGTGTGGGCGCTTGCAACCATCGTGCATCGGCGGCTGGGGCGACGCCCGGAGCGCTGGGCCCGCGTGCTTTCCGCCGTCGGTGTGCGGGCGTTTGCTATTGCGGTTACGGGTTCTGCTCTCGTGCTCGGCTTGCGCGCGATGAAACCGCTTCCCACCCTTGGGCTGAGCGACACGCTCCCCACTGCGGAACCGACTGCCGCACCCTCCAGCTCTGCGCCGGCCGCGTCAGGAAGTGCTATCCCCGCAGCGAGTGCGACGGCCCCGGTGCAGCGCGACTTGGAGGGCGAAGTTGCAGAGGCCATGCGCAGCGGGTTGCCGGCTTTGCGAGCCCTTTCCCAGCGCTACCCCGACGAACCGCAAGTGCTGCGGGCTTGGGCGGTGCAGGCGGCTGCAGACGGTGCCGATGCCAAAGAAGCGCTCTTGGCTTTCGAGAAGCTCTTCGAGAAGGCACCGGCGCAAGCTTTCGACGATACCTTGCGGCCGCTGTTGATGAAGCTCGCTCACGGCAACGAGTCCGAAGCGGTGTTGGACCTGTTGGCGAACAAGATGGAGTCCCGGGGTCCGGACTTACTCTTCGAGCTGTATCTGAGTTCGCCACAATTGCGGGATCCGGCCAAGAAGCGCTTGGAGAACGCGACCACGCGCCAGCGCTTCACCGCAGGCTTGGCCGTGGCGTTCGATCTGCGCAATGCACCGAGTTGCGCCGCGCGGATCTCTCTACTGACGCGGGCAAAGAACCAGGGGGATGATCGCGCGGTCGCGGCCTTGGCGCTCTACAGCACCGGGACGAAGAAGGGCTGCGGACGCGGGAAGCGTCGCCCCTGCCCGCCCATGTGTGCGGCGGAAGCCAAAGCGTTCCGAAAAACCATGGGGCAAATCCGCGAGCGCCTCGTCGCCGAGCAGAAGGCGCAAGAAAAAGCTAAGAAGTAGCCGACGCTTCTCGCCGAAGGCAGCTCAGCTGCACTCGGCGCTGCAGTTGTTCGTCAGGCAGGTATTCAGCGCCGGGAACGCTGCTGCGGCATTTGGGTTGGCCGCGAGACACCCTTGTTGGCAGGGGGAATCGTTGGGTGGACAGGCTTCGAAGCATGCGATCAGCGATAGCACGTCGGAGGCGTTGAGCACCGCCTTGGACTGCGCGCAGCAGTTGCCCTTCTGACAGGTATTGCAGGCATCGTCGTCCACTTCCGGCAGACACGCGATGCACGCTGCGAAAGGGCGCAGAGAGCTGTCGCAACCATCGATCACAAGGTCGCCGTCCGTGTCGCAGCTAAGTGAGGCGGTGCTTTCTACGCAGCTCGCGAGGGTTGTGAATTCGGATTTGCACGTCGAGTATTGAGCGGTGCAGTCGGTCACGCAGTCGGCTTTGATTTCGTTGGCGCAACCGACCCCGGAGACCTTCGTGCAGATCTGTTCGCAGAAAGCCCCGCTGTTTCCTGCGCTTCCGCCGCTTCCTGCGCTTCCGCCACCCGTGCCCGTGGCCCCGCTGCCGCCACCGCCCGCGGCGCCGCCGGTGCCGCCTCCGCTTGATCCACTGGAGCTACACGCCCCAATCGATGCGACGCCGAATACAAGGACAAGACCGAATGCGCTCAGCTTCATGCGAGATCCTCCAAGGGGAAATCTTGACATAGCGGACCGCCATCGAAAACAAATCACCAGATCCGGCAAAAAAGAACGCCCTAGGGCAGGGGCATATTGTCAGCACCAAAGTAGGGGACCAAGGCTTTTGGAATGCTCACGGTCCCGTCGCTGCATTGGTTTTGCTCCAAGATGGCGACCAAAGTGCGACCCACGGCGAGTGCCGAACCATTCAAAGTGGCGGCCAGCCGCGGTTTCGCTTTTGGCTCCGGCCGATAGCGGATCTTCGCGCGCCGCGCTTGGTAGTCGCCGAAGGACGAGCAGCTCGAGATCTCACGGTACGCTTTCTGCGATGGCAGCCACACTTCGATGTCGAAGGTCTTTTCAGCGCCAAAGCCGAGGTCCCCCGCGCACAGCTCCACAACCCGGTAGTGCAGCTCCAAGCGTTTGAGCACCTCTTCGGCGTGGCTGCACAGCAGATCGAGCTGGGCCAGCGCCTGGCTGGGTTCGACGAAGCGAACGAGCTCGACCTTGTCGAACTGGTGCTGCCGAATCAGACCCCGCACGTCTTTGCCATAGGAGCCCGCTTCGCTACGAAAACACGGCGTATAGGCCGTGTAGGCACGGGGCAGCGTCGCGCCGTCCAAGATCTCGTCGCCGTGCAGGTTCGTGACGGGCACTTCCGCGGTCGGGATCAAATACAGGGCAGATGGGTCTTCGGGATCACTGCGCTGGGTCTTGAATAGATCCGCTTCGAACTTCGGCAGCTGGCCGGTGCCGCGCAGCGCTTCGCCCCGCACCAGAAACGGGGGCAAGACCTCGGTGTAGCCGTGTTCCTTGGTATGCAGGTCGAGCATGAACCCGATGAGCGCCCGCGATAGACGCGCTCCCGCGCCCCACAAGACGGAGAAACGCGCCCCGGAGAGCTTCGCAGCGCGTTCGAAATCGAGTACGCCCAGGGCCGCGCCGACGTCCCAGTGTGGTTTGGGTTCGAAGTCGTAGTTCTTGGCTTCTCCGAAGGTTCGACGCACGACGTTGTCGGCTTCGCTCGTGCCGTCCGGCACGGACGGGTGCGGCAGGTTCGGCACGCCAAGCAGCAAATCTTCCACCGCCCGTTCGAGCTCAGCGAGCTCTGCCTCGTGCTTCTTCACTTCGTCTGAGAGCGTCTTGAGCTCGCCGCGACGCGCTTCGAAGGCGGCCTTGTCCGGGCCCTTGGCGAGTTTGCCCATTTCCTGGCTGGCGCTGTTGCGCTCGGCCTGCAGCTGTTCCGTCGCGTGGATCAACACGCGACGTTTGGAGAGCAGTCCTTCCGCCGGCTCGAGGGCGTGCGCGGCTTCCTCGGAGCGGCGCCTCAGGGCAGCTTTGGTTTCTTCCAGATGCTCGGCAACGTGGCGACCGTCCAACATGGTCGGCGTCTTAGCGTCACTTTTACCCTGCGTCGACCAGGACCAGGCGGGTCAGTAGCCGACGCCCACGCCGACGCCCACGCTGACACCGCTGCGCGGGCGCCGCAGCCAGTCCCGCACCCAGAGCACATGGGTCACCAGGGTGCAGGTGCGTTGTTGCGGCCCGCTGCAGCCGTGCCACACGCCGCGGTCTTCCCGATCGCCCTCTTCGTCGAAGTAGACGACTTGGCCGTTGGGCATGATAGCGAGCCACGCTGCAGCGGACCCGGGCGGGGCCGCGTTGTTCATGCCGACCCGACCCAGCAGTCGGTTGTCGGTTCCAGCGACGTGACCGTCGGGCAGCAAGACCGCCAAAGGTTCGTAGTCCTCGTCGACGACTCGCCCCGCGCGGTCGATCACGAACAAGAGATCGCCGTCTTCCAGCACTTGGCCGTCCCTCGTGATCTCGATGGAGTCGTCGCCGGCGCGATCCCAGCGTGCCGGTGCAATCATCAACGGCGCGCCGCCGGTTTCCCAGCGCACGGGCGGATTGGGCGTGCATCCCAACGCAAAGAGTGCGGCGGCCGCCAAGGCAATGCTCAAGGACCTCATGCGGGAGATCTTAGTCCGAAAACCGCGGCGGCGCAGGCGCGTGCTCCGGAGCGAAAGCACGACAGCTGTTGACATTTGAGGCGGGCGCGACGAAATGCCCAGGTATGAAAGCTCAAAGCTTGCTTGGCGCCGTGTTGCTTCCGCTTCTTGTTTCCTGCGGAGGCGGGGGAGGAGCCGCAAACGACGCCAGTGTGGCGAAAGCCAAGCAGCAGTCACCCAAGGGTGCGCAGGTGTATCAGCGCGAGTGCGCCGGGTGTCACGGCAATTCGGGCCAAGGCCTTGGAGGGACGCCGGAGGTTCTCGGCGCGTCGGCGCTGCCGCTCAAAGGCGTTGGTGGCGACCACGGTCCGTTTCGCAACGCGCAGGACGTGTTTGACTACGTGAAGCGGGAAATGCCGTTGCCGAAGAGCAAAGCAGGGTCCTTGAGCGACGAGGACTGCTGGGCCGTCGTCGAATACATGCTCGCTGGCTCGGGTCGCGACGTCGGTTCGGGCCTCACCGCCGAAAACGCCGCTAGCGTCCTCGTCAACAAGTAGCCGCTTTCTTGGCCGCCTTCGGGGAGTGCGGCCACCATTTCGCGCGAAACGCGCCATGACCTACCGACGACCTGCTTCCGAGTTCCCCAACGACAATCTCGACCTACACGACGGTGCGCTGTGGCGCTGCCGCAGCGTGACGGGGGCGTCCCGCGCCGTGGCGAGACCTAGAGCGTCACTGACGCAATCCCAGGGCGAAACCGCATCACCGGCGCCGGTGGTTTCGAGTCCTATCGAGTCGAAAGCTGTGGCGGAGACGGCGGCAAACGCTGCGAAATCAGCGCCGGTGCCGCCTCGCTTGTTCGCTTCGGAAGCCGGGCCCAAGCCCAAGCTTGCCAAGGCGCAGCCCACAGCGCCAACGCGCGAGCCGTCCGCAGCATTCGAAAACCTGCTCCGTACCCTCGCGGAGGTCGCCCTGGCGCGGGGCGCGACGCGTGCCGCCGCCGTGGTTGCAGATCTGCTGCGTACGGGTTCGGTCCAGGCGGACTTGCTGTCCCGAGATGCCATCGACGCTGGCATCTCCTCAGGGATCTTAGCCGAGCGAGGCGGCCGCATCGCGCTCTCTGATGCCACCTACGCTGTGGCTCGCGCGTGGCGCGTTGCGCTGGAGGATGACGGCGACCTCGCGAACATTGGGCATACCACTTTGGATGGATTCTGCTCCGAACTGCTTGCGGTCATCGCGGCCGACACGGCGTCAACGGATGCGATCCGGCGCGAGCTTCGTTCCCGGGGCGTCGCGGCCTTTGGCCTGCTCGAAGTCGCGGCCTAGAAGAAACACTGCGCGGTACGCAGAGCGGCGGCCGTCACTTTTCGGCGCTGACGAGGTATTCGTAGAGTTCGCGCTTGCTGGTGCGTTTGCGCAACTGGGTGACCGAAACTCGACGGAAACCAGCGCTCTTCAGCTGGGTCGCTAGGAGCTGCTCGACGGCGACGACCTCGTCGAAGAACTTCGAGTTGCCAACCACATAGTGCACAGATCCACCGGGTGCGATGCGCGGAAACGCACTAGCCAGGTGGGCCTGCATGTCGTCGAAGTAGCGCGCCACGTAGTTGGCGAGCAGGGGGCTCTCGTCGTGGATGCGGCGCAGCGACCGCGAAAGCCCGCGGGGCATGCGGCGCCCGGATGGCTGCCACTCGTTCAAACGACTCGTTGCAATGCCCCAGGTGCCGCCGATGGCGCGCCAGTCGAGCTCGCCGGCTTGTCGCCCGTCGCGGAGGTATCCCAGCCAGTACATATAGGGCCGCAGTTCGCGCACATAGCTCATGCGGTTGGCGTAGGGCGGGGACGTGATCAAAACGCCAATCGGCAGATTGCTCTTCACGGCTCCGAGCGCGCGCGCGTCACCCAGGCGGGCGTGTCGCTTCGAGGGGCGCATGGGCTGCTGGCAGCTACGATTCAAGCGCTCGGCCGCTTGCTCCAGCTCCGAGGAAACCCTTGGCAGAACGCTCGTTTGCTTCTTGAAGGACATGGATTGGTGCCCGAAGCTGGCTTTCGAACTCCGAATCAGCGCACGGCAGAAAGCGAGACGTGCGAGATCCTTCGCTCGCGGCGATGCGCTGCTGGTCGCAAGCACATGGAACGCGGCGGCTAGCGCACGCAGCGTGGCCTCGTCCCACCAGCGTTCGATCTTGTGCAGCGACGGAGTCCAGCGTGGGGACTTGGGCGGACGGTCGGCGCCTCGCCCCATGTTGCGGATCAGTGTTTGAAACTCCGACAGTACTTTGGGCGAATAGTGCGCGGTTTTGGCCTTGGCTAGCCAGACCAAGAACGGATTGACGTCTACGGTCAGGCAATCGATCCCAGCTTCGGCGCAGGTGAGCATCGTGGTGCCTGTTCCGCAGAATGGATCGAGGACCGCGCGACCGGGCTGCGCGTGTTTCTCGAGCAGCTCCCGCACCAAGTGCACGGAGTAGGCCGGCGTCAGCCGCAGCCAACCGTGACGGGACTCGCTGACGTTGCCATGGAACGTGAAGCGTTCCCGTGGGCGACTGGGGCTCACTCGGCCACCTCCACCCGTCGTCCGAAAACGAATAGGACCGTCACGATCAATGCCGCGCATGCTGCGTAGGAGAGCCAAATCGGTGCGCCGAGTGCCACGGGCACATAGCCGCCGAGCAATGCGATGCACATTACGACACAGGCGTAGGGCAACTGGGTGCCAACGTGGTCGAGATGATCCGAACCCGCGGCGATGCTCGACATCAACGTGGTGTCGCTGATGGGCGAGCAGTGATCGCCGAAAATGGCGCCGTCGAGCACGCTGGCCACGGTGAGGATCAAGAGCGGCATGCCGCCGAGTTCGTGGGCGATGGGCAGCGCTGTCGGGATCAGAATCGCCATCGTTCCCCAAGAAGTGCCGGTAGAAAACGCCACCGCGGCGGCTGCCAGAAAAGTCACGGCGGGCACCGCCGCATGCGGCAAGGACTTGCCAATCGCCGCAATCACGACCGGTCCCGTGCCGAGGTCTTTGCAGACCTGCGCCAGCGCCCAAGCCAGAAGTAGCACAAATACGGCATAACCCCCGGTCCACGCGCCCTGGGCGAATGCTCGGACGCCCTTGGTGAACGCTAGGTCCTTGCGCAGGGCGGGCAGAACAATGGCGCATAGGGCGCCCAGCGCTGCAGCGATGAACAGCACCTGGGTGTTGTTTTCGCTGGCGCCCAGGGTTTCGCGCCAGAACGACACGGACAACGCGCGCGCCGGTTGCGCCGAGAGCGTGCCCGCGCCGCCGCCGTCCACCACCAGACCGATCAAGGTGGCCACGACGACAAGGGCGACAGGAGCGGCAGCATTCGACCAACGCGGGGACGGATGCGGAGCGTCTTCTTCCGCCTGCACCAGCGACGCGCTGCCCATGAGCGTCGCGCCGTCTCGGATGAGCTTGCCCTCGCTGAGTGCTCTGCGCTCGGCGCGCAGCATGGGACCGAAGTCCCGGCCGGACCATGCGTTGGCGAGCACAAACCCCAAGGTCAAGACGCAGTAGAAGCGCAGCGGCAAGCCTTCCAGCAGCAGCGCATAGCCGTTGGTGGATAGCGCCAGGCTCTTGCTGACATCGTCGAGCAGGCCCGTCTCGTAGCCCACCCAGGTGGAGATGATCACGATGCCCGCAACCGGCGCGGCCGTAGCGTCGATCAAGAATGCCAGCTTTTCCCTGGAAATGCGCAGTTTGTCCGTGAGCGGGCGCATTGTGGGGCCAACCAGCATGCAGTTTGCGTAGTCATCGAAAAACACCAACAGGCCCATTGCCCAGGTGCTGACCTGCGCGCCGCGCCGCGTCTTCGCACGGCGTGCCACGGCCGCAACGATGCCTTCGGCACCTCCGGACTTGGCTGCCGTTTGCACCATGCCCAAGAGCGCCAGGGTGAAGCCGATGATGTAGAGGTGGGCGCTGTCCGAGGCGTTGTCGACAACGTAACTCGAAAAGCCCGCGGACCAGACCTGCCCGCCGTGACGCAGCACCGCTCCAACGATCACCGCACTTCCCAAAGAGAACAGCAGGCGACGCGTGCTCAGCGCAGCGCAGATGGCGACCACCGGAGGCACCAGCGCCTGGGGACCCGCGCTGAACCCGGACTCCAAACGCACGCTGGGTAGTTGCGGTAGGAACAGCACCGCCAGGATCGCAAAGACCGCAGCGCCGAGGGCTCCAGGTCGTTCCCGAAGGTTCTTCAGCACGGCCGTGGCGCTCAGTTCTTGAGCAGGCGGCGGATGCAGAACACGTTCACGGCGATGACCACGCCCCAGGTACTGAGCATGAATATCCAGCCTGCCGTCGTCATGACGCCTCCCCGGGGGCTTCCGTCTGCGAGTCGCCGCCGCTCAGCTTGTCTCGTTCGGCCTGTTCTTCCCGCTCGCGGCGCTGTCTCCAAATCACCCCGATCATCACGCACACCATACCAATCAATCCCAGGATTAGCCCGCGAGCCAACCAGATGTAGGGCTTGGTGTTGAGGCCCTCGATCAGAAGCGTGGCCTTGGTGGCGCGTTTCTCGCCCTTGACCGCGTAGTGGTAGCCCTCGAGCTCGAGCATGCGCTGCATGCTCTTCGCCGGGATCGCCGCTGTCAGTGTCGGGTCGCCTTCGAATCGGGCGACACGGACTGTTCCGGCCGCGTCGATTTCCAGGTGGACCCAGCCCTTCAGGTCCCTGCCCGCGACTTCGACGGCGCCGAGCAGGCTTTGTTTCAGCAGTCCGTACTCTCGGGCTTCGGCGCCTTCGCCCTTCGGCGCCTTCTTCACGAACTCTCCTGGGAACGCGCCGCGATCGACCACGCCGCTGATCATGGCTGGCTTCGGGCTTAGCTTCCCGCCGACGATGACGTCGCTGTAGACCCAGCCAGCCAGTACCAGGGCCAGGGCCACGGGCGTGACGTATTGCATCGTGTAGCGGAAGATCCGCGGGACCTTCATCAGCGCTCCGCGATGCAATTCGTTCCAGCCCCGGTCGATGCCGAAGACCCAAGCGAAGAGCACGACTTCGATGGCGCTCACCAAGACGAGCCCCAGGGTGCCCGCCCAGAAATCCAGCTCGTCGAGGAAGCCGTAGCGCAAGAAGTACACGACTGGGATGCTGCCCAGGAGCCAAAACAGCCCAATGATCGCTGCCGCCGAGCCCCGGCGCAGGCCCGCTTCGTCCTGCAGGAACGCCATGACCGGTTGGCAGACGGCGACGGAAGAAGTGAACGCCGCGAAGAAGAGCAGCAGAAACCAGATGCTGCCGAAAATTTGGGCAGAGTGCGTCGCGCGCAAGATCTCCGGCATGCTGACCATGCCGATGTTGAAGGTCCCGCTCGATGCGATTTCCGGAATCGCCGCGGCGCCGAAGAACACCGCCGCCGCCGGGATGGCGATCATGCTGCCGAAGATGATTTCGACGAACTCGTTCGTGCCCGCCGTGGTCAGGCCGGTGACTGCCACGTCGTCATCTGGTTTCAAATAGCTGGCGTAGACTTCCAGGGCGCCGAAGCCGATGCTGAGGGTAAAGAACACCTGCCCGGCGGCTGCCAGCCAGACACTTGGGTTGCCGAGGGCCGAAAAGTCTGGGTTCCACATGAACGCCAGGCCGTCCACCACGCTGCCCTTCGCGTCGGGCAGGGTGAAGATACGCACACACATGAGAACGCAGAAAAGGATCAACAGCGGCATGGCGATCTTCGCCAACAGTTCGATGCCGCCGGCGATGCCGCGGTACAGCACCCACACGTTCATGCCGATCGTCACCACCAGGAACGCCATGGCGGTGTTCGTGGAGGAGAAGTAGCTACCCGTTGGGAGCACGCCCTGGAATTCGCTTAGGAACGTGGGCAAATGCGCGGTCTCGTACGCGCCGCTGAAGGAGAACCAGGCGTAGCTCAAACACCAAGCCTCAAGGTACGTGTAGTAGAAGCAGAACACCAAGGGACCGGCGACA
Organism: uncultured Polyangiaceae bacterium; assembly: GCA_965369205.1. Classification (GTDB taxonomy): domain Bacteria; phylum Myxococcota_A; class Polyangia; order Polyangiales; family Polyangiaceae; genus JACKEA01. The sequence continues at coordinate 21,061 of CBDUPW010000029.1, forward strand.
CCGAGGGCGCCGAGGTACTTCGCACCGCGCCACTTGGTGAGCTTGTCGAAGATCCCCGGCAAGGTGCCGTGGCCGAAGCGCGATCCGTAACGGCCAAGAGTCCACGCGATCCACATCATCGGTAGGCCGAAGATCACGAGGGAGATCAGGTACGGCAGGATGAACGCGCCGCCGCCGTTTTGGGCCGCTTGGCCTGGAAAACGCAGCAGGTTTCCGATGCCGACCGCGTTTCCCGCCGCCGCCAGAATCAGCCCTTTTCGGCTTTTCCAGTTTTCGCGCATCCCCTCGCCTCCGCCGAATGGGCTCCGAATGAGCGGCCTTCGTAGCCGCGGAGCCGGCGCAGCGTCAAGCGGCCGAATCAGCGCTGGCAGGGCACGTCGATGAAGACCTTGATTCCGTCGCGCATCACCTCGGCCGTGCACATCTTCTTTGGCGCGGTGCCGACCGTCTTCTTCTTCAACTCCAGGCTCACCGACTGGTCTCGCTGGGCGAGCACCTTGCGCTCCGCCTTTTGCCCGTTGAGCTCCGCACGTAGTTCCACGACCTGGTCAGGCTTGACCAAGACCTCGCAGGGCGCGGAGTCGCAGACTTGTGCGCCATTCATGAAGACGACGGCCCCGGTGGGCGTGCTTTCGACTTGCAGGCGGATCTTGCCCGCCGCCGGATCCGGCGCGGCGGAAGGTGCCGGCGTGACCGACGGTGCTTCAGTGGGCACGTCCGTAGGCACTTGCGGCGGCGCGACTTGCGTTGATGTGTTCGGGTCTGGCGCCGAGCCGGTCGCCGGCGTGGGCACGGAGGTGTTGCGGATGTAGAGGCCCCCTGCGACGAGCCCTACCAGCGCGAATCCACCCAATGCGATCCAGATCGCCGTTGAGCGGCGGGCTGGCTCCGCGACGCCCGGGCTGGGTGTTGTTTCACCGAGCGCCGTGACGGCGACCGCTTCTCGGGACTTCGCGGTGGTGAGGGGCACCGGGTGTTCGAGCACGGTGTCTGCGGTCGCCTTGTGCGCGCTCTTCTCTTGTCCTTCTGGAGACGTATCGTCGAACTGAACGCTGGTTGGCTGGCTCGGGTTCGACGCCGTGGGTACGCTTGAGACGCGATCGAGGGCAGGCCCGGCCGGGGGCAGTATGGACGCGCGGAGATTGAGCCCTTCGGGGGTGGCAAGCAGCGCGGCATTCAGCTCGTTCATGCTGCCGAAACGCGCCTCGACGTCTTTTTCGAGGGCGCGCGCCACAACGGCTTCAAGCTCCGGCGAGACCACGACCTCGGCATAGAAATCCCGCATGGGCCGCAGGGGTTGGGTCAAGTGAGCCTGCAATACGCCCAGAAACGTCTCGCCGGTGAAGGGCACTGCGCCGGTGAGCATCTCGAACAAGATCACGCCCGTGGCGTACACATCGACCCGATGGTCCGAGCGGGCGCCTTGAGCCTGCTCCGGGGACATGTACTCGGGAGTACCGAAGATCATGCCCGTACGAGTCAATCTGCGGCGAGTCGGTTCGGACTTGGCGGCATCGTCTGCAGTGCGCAACTGGGCAATGCCGAAGTCAACGATCTTCACGATTTCGTCGCCGTCGCTCGTGCGGGAGAGAAAGACGTTCTCGGGTTTCAGATCCCGATGCACCACGCCGCGAGAGTGCGCTGCGGAAAGCGCGCGACAGATCTGCTTCGCGAGTTGCAGTGCGCGCTCCGCGGGCAGAGCTTTCTTGTCCTCGAGCTCGTCCGCAAGGTCGCGGCCATCGAGGAACTCCATGGCGAGGTAGAAACAACCGTTCGGCAGTGAGCCGAAGTCGAAGACCTCCAGGACGTTCGTGTGCTTGACCCGTGAAGCGCTGATGGCCTCCCGTTGGAAGCGCTCCACGAGGTCGGGCTTGGCGGAGTATTCTGGATGCAGAACCTTGAGCGCGACCTTCTTGTGGATCGCCTCGTGTTCGGCCAAGAACACGGTTCCCATGCCTCCCCGCCCCAGTCGCTCTTGGACTCGGTAGCGTTCCGCAACAAGTGTTCCGATCAAATCGTCGGGTTGGCTCAGCATTCCGCCTGGTGGACCCCTTCAGCTTCCGCCTCGACCTTACCTTTCCGCGCTCCGCGGTGCACCCCGTTCTGATACGCTGGCTCTTGCCATGGTTGTAGTAATGGAAACCGAAGCCCCGGACTCCGCGGTCGAGGCGGTCATTGCGCATTTAGTCGAATCCGGCTTCGACGTGCACCGCTCCAGCGGGCAGACGCGGACGCTGCTCGGGGTGGTGGGAGACGTCACGCCGGATGACGTCGCTGTGGTGCGGGAGCTGATGTTCGTGGCGGAGGTGGTCCGGGTGAGCGAGCCATTCAAGCTGGCTTCTCGCCGCTTTCGCCAGGCGTCCACGGTGGTCGAGGGTTCCTGGGGCAGCATTGGCGGCGAGCGTCCTTGGGTCGCCGTCGAATTGATCGGTCTGTCCGTCAGCTCCGACGACGGACCGCCCAGCACGGAGCTCCCCTACGAAGTGGCAGCCGGTCGGCCCTTCGATGCCGCTGTGTCTCGCAGCCGCAATGCGCCAGAGAGCGTCGGCGCCTTGACCTGCCTTCAGCTCCACCCCAACGCCCGGGAACGCGAGAAGCCGATTGCCTTCGTGGAACGCGCGCCCAGTTGGGGGGCCAACTCGTGGATTGGCGCAGCGGAGCGCGAGCTGTCACGGCGGGAACGCTCCGTGGTGCTTCTGGAGGCGGGTGGCGAGTACCCGAACGGCGCGCGAACCTTGGAGGTCGCCGCGATTGCTCGGGCCAAGATCCGCACACATTTGCCCATCGTGGTTGATGTTCCGACCATCGCGCAGCGCGCCCGCTACTGCGCCGCCGTCGCCTGCGCGGCGATTGGCGCCGGGGCCGACGGCGTGATCTTGCGCGCGTGGGTCGGCCGCGAAGGCGCGACGCCTCGCGTGCCTGCGACGCTCAGTTGGCTGGACGCGGTCAGCGTCGCTGAGCGCGTACGCGCCATCGGGGCTGCCGTTCGGCAATGAAGCGTGTCGGAGTGGTCGGCCTCGGCCTGATCGGCGGTTCGATTGCGCTGGGCGTGCGGAGGTTCTTTGTCGGCTGTGAAGTGGTCGGTGCGGATCTTCGCAAGGGGGACTGGCCCGAGGATCTGCTGGACGATTTCGTGAGCATCGGCAGCGAGTCCGATCTCTTGCGCATGCCCGAGTGCGATCTGATCGTGCTCGCGGTGCCGGTCGTTTCAGTGCTTGCGCTGCTGGGGCCGGCTCTCGACACCGGTAGCGTCGTGACGGACGTGGCGTCCACCAAACGCCAGGTGGCGGCGGCGGTGAGCGGCCACCCGCAGGCCGGTCGTTTCGTTCCCGGGCACCCGATGACGGGCGCGCCCCGCAACGGGTTTGCGCACGCCCGCGCGGATCTCTTTGCGAATGCGTCCTGGCTGCTCTGCCCTGAACAGGCGGAGCCGAGTGCGCTCATGCGGGTGCGGACGCTGGTCTCGGGGCTTGGCGGCGCCGCGCACGAGATGAGCGCCGCCGCACACGACCGGGCAGTGGCGCTGACTAGCCACGTGCCGCAATTACTGGCAAGCGCGCTGCGAGTCGCAGCCCAGCAAGGTGACTACGCTGCAGCGGCTGGACCCGCTTTCGAACGCATGACACGTGGGGCCGGTGGCGCGCGCAGCATGTGGTCCGATGTGTTCGTCACCAACGCCGACCTGGTCGCCGAGCAGGCGGAAGCGCTCAGTGCGGAGCTGGCCCGGCTGGCCCGGGCGCTACGGGCCGACCCGCCGGATATGGACGCCATTCACGCTTTGTTGGAGGCCGCACGCCGCGCCAAGGATGCGTCTGGCTAGGCTTTGCTTGGACGGGAGCGCTGCGCTGGCGGCAGACACGGCGCGGTGGGATACTTGGTAGGGTCCTTGCTTTAGGGAGTCACCGTGCTTCGACGACTATCGTGGCTGTTTCTCGGATTGGGCATTGCCGTTGGGGCGTGCGATCTCAATCCCCAACCTGAAGTGCCGAGCTTGCAGGGTGCGGATTCCGGCATTGGCGGCAGTGGGGGTTTCGGGACCGGTGTGGACGGCGGTGGCGGCGGAGGGGCGGTTTCCAGCGGTGGATCTGCGGGTTCCGCGGGCACTGCCGGCTTCGGTGGCGCATTCGTAGACGCAGGTTCCGGCGATGCTGCTGAGGCCGGTGACGGCAGTACCGAGGCGGGTGACGGCAGTACCGAGGCGGGTGACGACGCGGGTGACGACGGCGCGGTCGACGGCGGGATCCTGGAAGCGAGCACGGATTGAGGCTGGCGTCGGGATCGCCCGCCTGTGCCAGCCTGTGCCAACGCAGCTGGACAGATCCAGTGTTTTTCGGCTCTGAGCTTGGCGCGTCCTGTGCAACGTTGAGAGCGTCATGATCGGGCGCAGGCGGGCTTGGACGATCGCGTTTGCGTTCGCACTTTCGCTGGGCTCCTGCGTGCTCAACCCGCAGCCCGAGGTCCCCGCGGACGACAACGGTGGCGGCGGCATGGGCGCTGGCGCAGGGACGGGCGGCGGCGGCGGCAATCTGACCCTGGACTCCGGCTATGCCGGTTCCGGCGGCAGTACCGGTGGTGCAAGTGGCGCGGGCGGTGCTCCGCCAAGCCCCGACGCAGGGGACGGCGAAGTCAACAACGACGCGGACACCGAGGCCGGCGACGCGGACACCGAGGCCGGCGACGCGGACACCGAGGCCGGTGACGCGGACACCGAGGGCGGCGATCCCGACGGCGGCGACGCCACGTCTGATGCGCTTGTCGGCAGTGACTGACAGTCAGTTGCGCTCGCGGCGCCGCATCACGTAGCTGTCGAATACGTTGGCGATGAAGTCTGCGAGGATCCCGTCCGCAACTCGCAGGCGCCGGGAGAGTTCGCGGGCGAGATTCAATACGATGATCGCGTAGGACTTGATGTCGTAGCGATACAGCGCGTCCAGGTCCGACGCACTCAGCCGCAACAACCGCGACGGCGCCAAGGCGCGCACGGTTGCCGAACGTGGCTGCACGTCCAAGATGCTCATTTCGCCGAACCAGTCGCCGGGGCCGAGCAGCGCGACGCGGGCGTCCACGCCTTCGTGGCTGCGTTTGAGCACCTCCATCTCGCCGTTGATCAGCACGTACATCTCCCGAGCGCTTTCGCCCTCCCGGAACACCATGGTGCCTGCGTCCGGCGTGCTGACGGTCAAGCTGCCTGCCAGATGCGCGAGCACTTCATCGCTCAGTGCGCCGAACAAACCGATGGCGCGCAGCTCGCTCGCGTCGACCTTGGCGGAAAGACCCGTCACGGACAGACTCCGTGTTCGAATCCATCGACAAACAGCGTGTTCGGCGGTGCAAATCCGCTGCAGGTGGCGCCACCGGGACAGTCTGTCGCGAAGCCCACTCGACACCACTTGCGGCAGTCCCAGGTGCCAGCGGTCGCGCCCGCAACGCAGCCGAAGCCCGGCGCGCAAGCAGTGGGGTTCGCGGCCCCAGCGCCGGTGCAGGTGCCAACGCCTTGTCCAACGCCTGAACTCGCGCAGTCCGTGCCCGCCGGGGAGCCCGTGTCTGGGTAGCAGCCCGCCTGCAGTCCGCAAATGGCGACGGGATCTACCAACGAGCACCCCGCCGTACACACCTTGAAGCCAGGAATGGGCGTGCCCTGTCCGCCCGGGTCGCTGAGCACCTGAATGCACTTGCCAGCGCCGCAATCCGCTTTCGTCTCGCAAAAGGGTTTGCAGACGTTACCCACACAGCCGCTGCCGGCCTTGCAGAACTTGCCGGCCGCGCATGCCCGAAACGGGTCCACGGTTCCGTCCGCGACGCAGCCCGTCTCGCCCGCGGTGTTGACGACGTCGCAGCGTTCTCCGCTGTTGCAGCCGCACTGCGGAAAGGTGTCGCAGGTACCGCTGACTGGCGCTGTGCAGGGTCCGCCCCCGCCGCCATCGGAACCCGACCCGCCGCCGGTTGCGGCATCCACGCCGCCGCTGCCGCCACCGCCCAGACCGGAGTCGGTCAGGCCGCCGGAACCTCCGGAAGCGTCCGAGCCGCCGTCAAAGCCGCCCCCGCCCCCGCCCCCGGGAGGAACGGACTCGGATTGCGCGCAGCCGAAAATGGCGAAAGCCAGGATGAAGTAAGGGATTCTCATGGCGCGCCTCCGGACCGCACCTTGCACCGGAACCTTATCGCTCGCTGCATGCGGGAGCAAATCTGGGGTCGTGGTCTGCGCAAACGCTGCAAACGCGTGGGATTAGGGAGCCAGCGACGCAACGCGCCTCGACCCAAACAACCACAACGCTGTCCTAGGGCTACGCCAGAGTCTTGTGGAAGACGACTCGGGGGCGGGCGGGACCGGCGTAGTCATCCACGACGGAAACCGTCCAGGATGTGGCCTTGTGAAAGGCGATGGAGCCTTCGTTGCCCGTCGTGGTGATGGCCTTGAGGCGCGCGCAGTTTTGAGCGCGGCAGTCTTCTTCGAAGCTCTGGTACAGCACCTTGCCCACGCCGCGGCGCCGGTAATCAGGGTGGATGCCGACCAGGTGCACATAGCCGGTCTTCGGCGGGCCCTGGGTGATAAAGCCGAACAGAAAGCCGACCAAGATGCCATCGTGTTCGACCACACGGCTCAGCGCTCCCAGTTCGTAGAAGAACATCGGATGCGCGAGAGCGCTGGTTGGCCCACCCCACCAGCGGTCGATGACCTGCACGATGTGGTCGTAATCCTGCTTGCCGAGGGGACGGGTGATCATGGGCCGCGCGAAGCCTCAGCATAGCCTGGTCTTCCGGCTTCTAGGCAAGGACAAGCGCCACCCAGCGCAGTTTCCCCGATCGGTCCGCATCGGTGGCACCCGGGCGCACGCTCGTGTAAGCGAAGTCCCTCATGAATGCCCTGAAGATCGCCCCCTCCATTCTCAGTGCGGATCTGGGTCGTCTGGCAGATGAAGTGGCCGACGTAGAGCGTGGCGGTGCAGATTGGATCCATTTGGACGTGATGGACGGGCGCTTCGTGCCGAACATCACCCTGGGGCCCATCGTGGTCGAGGCCGTGCGGCGCGCCACCAAGCTGCCTTTGGATGTGCATTTGATGATCGTCGAGCCCGAGCGCTACGTGGAGTCCTTCGCCAACGCCGGCGCTGACGTGATCAGTGTGCATGTCGAAGCCAGTCCACATTTGCAGCGCACGCTTTCCGCGATCCGTGGCCTGGGCAAGAAAGCCGGCGTGGTGCTCAATCCGCACACAGACGAGCGCTCCATTGAATACGTGCTTGGGGACGTCGACCTGATCCTGGTGATGAGCGTCAATCCGGGCTTTGGCGGGCAGAAGTTCTTGAGCTCGGTGCTGCCCAAGGTCCGCGCATTGCGACAGCGAGTGGACGCGCTAGGACTCGACGTGCACATCGAAGTAGACGGCGGAGTCACGCCGGAAACAGCTCGGGCCGTGGTGGAGGCGGGCGCGGATGTGCTGGTTGCAGGCTCGGCCGTGTTTGGTGCTCCTGATCGCGCCGACGCCATCGCGAAGATCCGCGCAGCTGCGGGGAAGGTGTGAAACTTCGCGGCACTTGGAGCATTGGGCTGGCTGCTCTGGCCTGCGCAGCCGCGCCACCTCCAGAGCCTGAGCCTACATTCGCGGCGCCAGCGCCCGCTTCCGAGCCCGTAGAGACTCCTGAGCGTGGGGGGCCGAACCTGACAGCGGACTCCGTGGTGCAGTCCGCCCTGTCCCATGTTTCGCGTCGGCGTCAGCTTTCGGCGAAGGGGCCAGTTCGCGGCAAGACGATCTCCCGGAAGAAGATGCTGGAGCACGTTCGCGCCCAGATCCGTCGGGAGATCCCCGAGCGAGTGGTGCGCGCGCAGAACGAGCTGCTCTTCGCGCTGGGAGCTGCGCCGGCCAGCTTCGATTTCGAGGTGGCCCTGCTGGCGTTGATGAAGTCGCAGCTCGCTGGATTTTACGAGCCCCGGGACAAGACCATGTACCTGCTCGAGGACTTGGTGGGAGCAGAGCGGGAAGCGACGCTGGCGCATGAGCTGGTGCATGCGCTGCAGGATCAGCACTGGGATCTCGGCGCCAAGGTGAAGTTTGAAGAAGACCGCGGTGACGCCGTCGCTGCCTACCACGCCCTGGCCGAAGGCGACGCCACCAGCGCGATGCTCGACCATATGCTCGCGCCGCGCGGCATGACGGCCATCGACATGCAAGACGATTTGATCGCCCTCGAGGTCCAGGGCAGCGTGGAGCTATCACCGTCCACCAGCGACATCCCGATGCTCGTGAAGCGCTCCGTGGTGGCACCCTACGTCGATGGACTCAAACTGGTGCACTGGGCCCGTCGTCGCGGGGGCTGGAGCGCGGTGGACGCGGTTTGGGCCAAGCCGCCCAGCACCACAGAGCAAGTGCTGCATCCAGAGAAGTACGTCGCGGGCGAAGTCGGTGAGACCATTCCCGTACCGCCGCCCTTCCCCGGAGGGCCCAAGACGATCCTGTATCGCGACGTTCTGGGGGAGCAGACCGTGCGGCTCTTGTTTGAAGACTGGATGCCTCAGAAGAGCGCGATTGAGGCGGCAGCGGGTTGGGGTGGGGATCGCGCCGCGGTATTCGGGGATGGCGCGCACGTCGCCCTGGCTTGGCACCTTCGATACGACGACGAAGCGTCTGCGAAGCGGGCGGCGACGGGATTCGCCCGCGGCATTCTGGAGCGCAAGGGCAAGAACTACGTGTCCGTCGAAGAAGCGACCAAGGCGCTCAAGGGCAACGCGGTCTGCCGCGAGCGCAAAGACGCCGGACCGTTCGTCGTCGTGCGCAAGGGCCGCGACCTGGCGATCACCGCGGGACCGTTTCGACGCGACGGAGGCTCCGCGAAGTCGGCCGCTCGCTGCTCAGCTGCGCAGGTGTGGGCAACCACGGTCGCGTCGAAACGTTGACACATTCGCCATGGCGCCCGGCGAAAAGCGCCAGGGCGATGACGCTCAGGACGAACGCGGCACGCGCCAAAGATCCGTCTGATCTGCTCGAAAAGCATTCAATTCGTCCACGGATATTGCAGTGGCACGAGGCGTGCTTATCCAGTCTGCATGTCCACAGGTCCTCATGCCAAGCATCCCAAAGCCACCGGGTGGCTTAGCTTGGTCGCAGCCACCTCCCTCGGCCTGGGCGCCTTGGCGAGCCTGCAGGCAGAGGTGTCGCTGGAGGAGCCCTTGGACGACCATGATGGCGAGCTCAGGCTGGTCGTGCAGTCCTACGCAGCCGGCGGGGTCGCCGGTGGTGCGCCGGCCAATGGAAAGCGGCCTCTCAGTTCGTTTCAACGCTCGGTCACCCGGGAAGAGCTGCGCAAGGGGATCCCGGTGCGCCTCGTGCAGCTCGGCGAAGACCTGGATGCCGCGGACATCGTCGCCTGGGTGGAGCGCGGCGCTCCGGATCTCGAGTTTGACGCCCGCACCGCCCGGCCGGGACTCGGCGCAGCCGTTGGTTCGGCGCCTGCCCTCGGCGGCCTCCCGCGTGTGCAGCTGCGGCGCCCGAGCTAAGCCCCCTTGGCACGTTTGGCTAGCGCCACGTGACCCTTGCTAGGCGGCTTTGGCTTCGTTTACGCGACCGATGCGCTTGAGCTCGCGGGTTTGGTCTAGGAACCGCGTGCGCTGTTCTTCCGTCAAGGGCTTCCCGCCAAAGCGCGCGTCGATGTACATCTGCGTCAGCGACACAATGGTGTCAGCGGCGGGATGTCCCATTTCATCCAGCGCCCGGGCATGTGCCAGCGGCGGTGTGCTCGGCACGCGGGGCACGCCGAGTTGGAGCATGACGCTTTCCAGGGCGCGGTACAGTTCTGCCGCGCGTCGCGCGTCGCGCTCGGTTTGTTCCGTCGGTGCCCCTTTGCTCGGGTCTTTCTTGCGATTGCGCCGGATCCACACCACGCCGCCAATGACCAAAGCCAGCCCGAGCAGCAGGATCGCCGCGCGCTGCGGCGAAAGCGCGCTCAGCACGTCGCTGCGAGATTTCAGGGTCGCATAGCGGTTCTTCACGTTGCGAAACAGCGACACCTGCTGCTTGAAGTCGTAACCCACGACGTGACGATTCCAGCGCTGCGCGCTTGCTTCGACCAAGTCGCGCATGAACGCCAGCACGCCGGAGATCTCACTGCGGGGCGCGGCATCTGAGGGGGGCGTCGGATCGAAGCGCGTCCAGCCGCGACGCTCGATATAGACCTCGACCCAGGAATGGGCGTCGCCTTGGCGGACGGCATAGAAGCCACCGAAACGATTGTAGGTGCCGCCGATGAACCCGGTGACGTTGCGCGTCGGGATCCCCACGGAGCGGAGCATGACCGCCATCGCCGTGCTGTAGAACTCGCAGTGCCCGCGTTTGCTGTCGAAGAGAAAGTGGTCCAGGGGGTTGTCCGTGGCGCCAGACGGCGATTCCAGGTCGTATTTGTAGTCCGTGCGCAGGCGTTCCTCGAGTCGCTTCGCGGTTTCGAAGTCCGTCTTGGCTCCGCCGGTCCAGCTGCGCGCGAGCTGGCGGATGCGCGGTGTCACGTCGGCAGGCAGACGCAAATAGCGCTCGCGGTCGTCCGCAGACAGACGGGGAGGCGGCGCTTCGTCCTTGCCAGCTAGAAAGACTTCGTAGCGCAGACCGCGGTCGTCCAGACTGGCGTATTTGAGTTCGTCTTCGGGGCCCCGCAGCACAGTGGGGCCGCCGCCCAACAGCGGGGTCCCGCGCGGCATCAGCTTCAACGCCACCGCGTCCGGTGGCAGGAACAACACGGGCGGTTCAATCGGCTCCAGATCGATGATGATCGTGCGATCCGCGGCCGGGTTGGGAAATCGCCGGATGCGCACGTTGGAGCCATGAGAGTCCGCGGCGATGCGCAGCTTTTTCGAACGCGACCAGGCGCGCCCGTCATATTGATCGAAGGCAGTACCTCGCAGGTACAGGGCGAGCCGCGGCGGTGGTTCTGCGGGCAAGTCTGGGATGTCCACGCGCATGGCGATGGTCGGATCCGAGCGCAGCTTTCCCACGCCGCCCAGATCGACCCGATCCGAGAAGCCGATCATGCGTTCTGGCCGCGAATGGTTGAGCAGCAGCAGACTCAAGCCCACGCGTGGGAAGAGCACGAAGAGCATCGCTGTGAACAGGAAGATCGGGATGGAGAGCAGACAGGTAGCGACCAGGAAGTTCTTGCCGATCACCCGACGGCTGCGCAGGATGCGCGGAACGTCCACGGGAAGCCCCGTGCGATCCCGCGCGCCTTGTCGATAGTTGCCTTCAACCTCGCGGCGCAGATGGCTCAAGACCAGTGCTCCTGGGGCGACGACCAAGAAGCCGAGGAAACACATGCCGTAGGCGAGGCCTCCGCCGAGGACGGTGCCCGCGATCAGATGGAGGAGTGCCAGCACGATGACCTGCTGGTCGTGGGCCGCTCCGCGGCGAGTGGCGAGGCGCACGACTTGCAGGGCCGCTGCGAACTCAACGGCGATGGAGAGGATGGACCCACCAAGGAAGAGTCGGGTGGTCTGCACCGTGAGAAGCAGCAAGGGGGCGGTGAAACCCAGCCGGCGCATGAAGCCGTGATCTTGGTAACGCTCCGGGATGAACAGCGCGACGACCATGCCGATCAAGATGGCGCCGCTGATCCAGCGGTTCAGTTCCCCACTGGTGGTCAGCGCGAGCAGGCCGAGCACGGCGAGCGCGTCGGTCATGATGCGGTGGATGACGCCGAACCTCATTCGGCGGCCTTCGGTGTGGGGTCGGAGGATGAGGCTTTTGAAAGCCTGATGGAGGGATCCGTCTTGGCGCGAGGCTCTGGGGTGGCCTGCAGCAAGGCCAGGAATCGGAGCAGCGGGTCAGCGCCACCGGAGCTGCTGGCGCGAGTACGCTCGCCTGCGGTCGTGCTCACGGCGACGGCATCTCCGCGTTTTAGGTGGGCGACGCTACGCGAAGCGACGTCTCGGATCCGCCGCTCGAATCGATCCGACCAGGAGTCTTCTGCTTCGTCGCCGGGGTGGATCGAGTCGATGGTGTACTCGACGTCTCGCCGCGTCTCCTTTGCGCGTTCCCGCAGCACCAATTGTCCGGGCAGGGTGCTTTTGCGCCAGTAGATGTCCCTCGGATCATCGCCATCCCGCATCACGCGAACGCCGAGCATCTCGTCGCCGAAGCCGCGGCCGAGCGTGCCTTCGCCTCCGGCGCGCCGGCCACTTTGATCCGGGGGCAGGCGGACGGCGTCAACCGCGGGATAGATGATCAGGTCCCCCTCCGCGCTGAGTTCGCGGGATTTCTCGAACAGGCCGAAGGGGAATCGCGTCGCCACGCGGAAACCGACGTGATGGTCCCGACCCCGCCTGGCGGGAGTTCGGCGGTAGGCCGCTACCTGGGCTGAGCTGGGACTGATCTTTAGGAAGAAGCAGCGCTTGTCGGCGGGTTGGCCTGCACGCAGATCTTCAATTTCGATCGCGTAGGACGGCACGCGTTGTTTGTGGTTGTAGACCTCGATTTCCACGAGGTGGGGTCGGCTGACTTGTGCCCGTGGCGGTAGCCTTCGGACCACCGTGAGGTGGCGCAGGCTCAGTTCGCTCATCACACCGGACACGACGATCAGTGAGAGCAGCATGCCGAGCAGTAGGTACAGCAGGTTGTTGCCCGTGTTGATCGCTGCAAAGCCAACGCCGAAGGTGATGCCGATGAAGTATTTTCCTTCGCGGGTCAGTTTGAGTTTACGCGGTGGCCGAAACCAGCGCAGGACGCGAGACAGACGTGTGCTGGGGCCCGCGCGCCGCAACGGGGGCTGCGGGAGATCGGGATGGTTCGATCGGGCGCGTGCCACGGCGCTCTAGAGCGGCACGGGGACGCGAGCGATCACGTCGCGCACGGCAGATTCCGCTTCTTCTCGCGCTGGCACGTAGCCTTCGGCATGGGAGGCAAGCCGCACTCGGTGTGCGAGGAGCGGAACGGCCAGATCGTGGATGTCGTCGGCGATGCAGTAGTGACGTCCGGACAGGAGCGCCCGGGCGCGGGCTGCGCGGCTGAGATTCATGCCCGCTCGTGTGGATGCGCCCAGGGCGAGGGAGGGCGTGGACCGTGTTGCGGTGACGAGCGCCTGCAAATAGGTGCCGAGGGCTGCGTCCATGGCGACCCGGTCCACCTCTCGCTGCAGCTCCACCAGGGACTGCGGGTCGAGTACGGTGGGTACCTTGTTCACGCGGTCGCCTTCGGGTTCCATCATCAGCCGCGTTTCGACGTGGGGCGGTGGGTAGCCGATACGCAGGCGCAGCATGAAGCGATCCAGCTGGGATTCTGGCAGCGGGAAGGTGCCGGTGAAGTCTTGAGGATTCTGGGTCGCGACTACGAAAAAGGGTTCCGGCAGCGGGAGCGTCTTGCCGTCAATGGAGACCTGGCTGTCATTCATCGCTTCAAGAAGCGCGGACTGGGTGCGTGGGCTGGCGCGGTTGATTTCGTCCGCCAGGAGCAGGTTCGAAAAGATGGGGCCTTGCCGCAGGGAGAACTCGCCGGTTCGTTGGTCGTAGATCGAGACACCGAGCACATCGCTGGGCAGCAGGTCGCTTGTGAATTGCACGCGGCGCATCTCGCCGCCGACCGCTTTGGCTAGTGCGCGGGCTAGGGTGGTTTTGCCGACACCGGGGACGTCTTCGATCAGGACGTGGCCGCGCGCGAGCAGGGCGACGAGGGCCAATTCCACCACGGCGGGTTTGCCTTCGAGCGCGCGTTCGACCGCCTCTTTGAGCTCCGTGAGCGTCTCGAGGCGCTCGCCGCTGATGGCGACCGCAGATGAGGTCATCGTGGGCATCGTAGCACGGGGTGTCGCCTAGATCGGTATCGTGAAAAGCAGTCTTTGGCGGGTACCCTGTGGTATGGGCCCGGTCGTGGCGGGTGTCGAGGGAGTCGTGGTGAGCGGCGTCACGCGGATGTTCGGCGGGACCGCCGCGCTGCGCGGGGTCAGCACGGAGCTTTCGGCGGGTTCTTTGGTTTTCTTGGAGGGCCCAAACGGAGCTGGAAAGAGCACGTTATTGGCCGTAATTGGCACGCTTCTCAAGCCGACGCGGGGCACCGTCACGTATCCACCGCTTGGCGACGACCTGCCTTCAGTGCGGGAGCACATTGGCTGGGTTGCGCATGATGCGTTTTGCTACGGCGAGTTGAGCGGGCGAGAAAACGTGGAGTTGGCGGCGCAGCTGTACGGATGTGAAGTGGCCGGTAGTTGGGAAAGGGTGCGAGACCGTGTGGGCGCTGAGGCCTTCGGAGACCGGGTATTTTCCTCACTGTCACGGGGGCAGAAGCAGCGCATTGCGTTGGCTCGGGCGTTGGTGCACGAGCCGTCGGTTGTGTTGTTGGACGAGCCATTCACGGGCTTGGACCCGGCCAGCTCGGAGCGCTTGGAAGTTGTGTTGCGCGAGGAGGTCGAGCGCGGCGCGTTGGTCGTCGTTGTGAACCACGCGCCGGGCATGGCGCGGCGTCTGGGCGCGCGGGTGCTTCGGCTTGAGGGTGGTCGGGTGGCGAGTGACGCGACGCGTCATTCGTGATCGGGCGTGAGCGCAGGCGTGTGAGCGCGGGCGTGTGAGCGCGGGGCGTTTACGTGCGCGTGGGCGCGCCGGGTGGCGGCGCGGACTATTTGCGAGCGGCCGATAGGGTCTCTGCGATTCGGGCTGGGAGATCGTCGGGCCAGTCGGCGTGGACCGTGAGGCGGAGGCGTTCTGTTCCGGCGGGGACCGTGGGGGGGCGGATCGCGCGCGTGAGGATGCCGGCTTCGCGCAGGGCGTCTTCGGAGTGCTTTGCGGTCTCGAAGTCGGGCATCCGGATCGGAACGATGGGGCCGTCTGAGGGCATCACCTGGAAGTCAGCTTGTTGGAGGAGAGTACGCAGCTTCGCTGCGAGGTTTCGGAGGCGCGCGCGTTCGGCCTCGGCTGCTTGGAGCTTCTGGACTTGCTGTAGGGTCAGCTCTGCCACCAGCGGTGAGGTTGCTGTCGAGAAGACGAAACTCCGTGCCCGGTTCCAAAGCAGGGCGCGCGTTGGTTCCTCGCACGCTACGAATGCGCCCTGAACTCCGACAGCCTTGCCCAGGGTTCCCACCAGGATGTCCGGCTTCACTTGCGCTTGAGCGCAGAGCCCGCTTCCCGTAGGTCCGTACACACCCAAAGCGTGCGCCTCATCGACCATCAGTGCCGCCTGATGGCGGGCGCAGATGCTCGCCAGGACGCTGATATCTGGTTGGTCACCATTCATCGAGAAGTAGGACTCCGTCACGACCAGTGCCTGCTTCTTGTTCGGCATGCCGGCCAGAGCGTTTTCGATGGCCTCCAAGTCCAAGTGCGGCACGACGCGGACTTCGGCCCGGGCTAGGCGCGCTCCGTCGATGATTGAGGCGTGGTTCAGCGCGTCCGAGACGATGACAGAGTCGCGGTTGCAAAGCGCGGTGAGCGTCCCGACGTTTGCCGCATAGCCGCTTGAGAATAGGAGTGACGCGGGTTGGTGCACCCAGTGGGCGAGAGTGCTTTCTAGTTCTTCGTGCACGTCCCGATTGCCGTAGATCAGGCGCGACGCGCCCGCGCCCGGAGAACGGTTGAGCAGTGTTGCACGTGAAACGACGGACCGAGCGAGCCCAAAGTAGTCGTTGGAATACGCGTCGATGTGTTCAGCACCGGGCGAACCAGGCCGAGAAGGGCGAAGGAGCCCCGCGGATTCAAGACCCAGAAGCTCCCTTTTGACCCAATTCTGAAAAGACACGAGAAACTCGTAGCACGGGAAAGCCGCCAAAGATCCAAGCAAAGCCGAAGCGCGGCTCAGCGCCCAAACAACGAAAAGAGCCAAAAACAGCAGAAACACTCACAGATCAATAAAACCTAATAATATCAGGTATTTAACATACTCAATAAAACTCCCGAGTACTCTTAATACCCTGCTAAAATACCCGAGAGTTTTTATGCGCGGCAAATATGACCGCCACGCGACCCGCGCCGAGCGCTGGGCGCGCCAACGCACAGCCCTCAACGGCGCTGTCGCCCGAGCTGTGGCTTCGCGCGGCGAAAGAACGACCGTCCGCGACATCTGCGCCGCCGCGGGCGTTGGTCGAAACACGTTCTACCAGCACTTTCGCGACATCGAGACCGCACGTCGCATTGCCATCGACCAGGCAGGAGCTGCCCTGGAATTGACGCTGCGCCGCCTCGGCACCGCGCGAGAAATCGCGGCGATTGCGCTGCGTTTTGCCACAGAAGACGCTGTGCGCCGCGCGCTGCTGCTCACCACCAACGAGCAAGCCGAAGAACCGTTTTCCCTAGTGCTCGAGCGAGCGTTCGCCTCCAAAAACATCCGAGCGGCCCGGGCAGTCGCCCTCGCCGGTGCAGCCTTGGCAATTCTCCGCCGATACGAAAAAGAACCCCCTCCCGCGACGGTCTCGGCAATCTTTGAGTGAAAGCCCGGCGGTTTGCTGCATTTCCATTGTGCCCGCCAAGTGGTACCTTTGCCGCGATGAATCGCCCGGCCGTCGAGCTGCGGGTTGGCGGCCAATCATACAGAGTGGTCGCCAGCACGGATGAGGCAGAGCTGCAGCGTCTCGCCGAAGTGGTGGACACCAGGCTGCGTGACTTGGCCGGACCCGGCCGTGCGCTCGCGCCCCAGTCGCTTCTGCTCGTCGCGATCTCCCTCGCTCACGACCTCGAAACAGAGCGCGCGCGAACCCGCGCCGTTGAAGTCCGCTCCAAGGAAATGCTGACCAACGTCCTGCAGCGCATCGACGCACTCCTGAGTGAAGAAGACTCAAAGCCCGACGGAGCAAACGACGCACCCGGCGATCCTTCCTCGGACCAACCCGAAGCGCCGTAAGGCGAAACGCAAAGCCCTACCGCGGAGCGACCAGGCCGAGGCCCGGAGCCAACCCGCGCCGCGCCGTCACTCCTCCGGGCTGCCGCGCAACGCCGACACCGCGTATATCCCGGGAATTGCGAGGAGGAGCGCGTCTAGCTGCAGCGCGATGACGACGGCGTCGCTGCCGCGCTCGTGTAAATCGCGTTGGTAGCCAATGAGCAGCCCGGCCGCGATCGCGTAGTTCGAATGGAAGTTGTAGCTGCGGCTACCGAGGAAAAGCCAGCCAGCGACGCCCGGGAACCAGCGCTCGTCGTCGCGCCGGGCGTAGGCGCCCAGCGATAACGCAACAGGCAGCGAATCACTGAATGGTGCGACGCCAAGCAGGCCGCCGCCCAGTCGCACATCTTCGAAACCCGCGGTGGCAACGTCCAAAAAGGGACCCGCCCCGAAATCCGCGCTGCGGCTGCGGCCGAGAACGAGTTCCATCCGGGCGCCGTTGAACCAACACGTATCCTGCCACAGCGAGCCATCTGCGCCGGTGCCGCAAACGCCGGTCACGAGACCGGCGCTATACTGCGGCGACGCTGCGGCATGCTCCGCACCGAGCAGAGCGACACAAGCCGCAGCGCCGAAAATGAGTCCGCGCGGACGAGTAGGATGCAAGGGGATTAGGGCGGGCTAGCGCAAATGGAGAGGTTGCCGCACAGCCGGCAGTCAACCGCTTCGTCCTGGCCCATGCGGCAGGGCGCGTCCACGCTGGCGTTGTCGCCACCTGCAATACACTGATAACCCGGCTGCGCCGGATCGTCGGCGTCGGACGGGTAGCTGATCAGGCATCCGTCGCATACCGTGATGGGGAAACTCAGCGAATCACTGGTGATCTCTTCGCCACCGAGGGTATCGCCAAATATGCGCACATCCGCGACGATGCGCGTACCCGCACTGAGCGCCAGCCCCGACGGAATCAAGAGCGCGCTCGTCACGCCGTAGCCCGGTTCGTCACCGGTGCCGGGGTCAATGAATCCAGAAACAGGAACCGTGAATTCGCGCAGCAGTTGCTGCTGATCGTTCAGCAACCGGACCTCGGCGCCCCGCATCACGATCCGGGACGTCTCCGTTCGAACCAGTTCCTTAGAACCACGGCGAACCAACTGGTTGCCAACCAGTAGCGCCGCCGAGTAGCTGTCGCGGAAGGCTAGATCCACAACCCCCGCAGAAAAGAAGGTCGAAGACGGATCCGGCTTGGCCACGCACTCTCCGGATTCGAGCTTCAGCACTGCCCGGACGAACATCGAGCTGTCGTTGTCGGCACAGCCCGAACCGCCGAGCGCGCCAAACGCTCCGATCAACACCAATCCCCGAAAAATCCGTCGCATAGGAGGTCCTCTCTCGCACGGCGCGCCTTCGCTGAACGTGCTGCAAAAGTGTATCGGCCAGAGTGCGTAGACGCCAACAATCCGCCGCCCCGATGGGCCACTTCGTTAAGTGGGAGGCGCTACAAGGGCCGCGTGAAGGGTTTCCATCGGAAGATCCACGGTGGTCACCTCTCCTACATCGTGCGCAAACACGAAACGGATCTTGGCGCCATGCCGCTTCTTGTCCCGATGCAGCAGCGAAAGGGAGGCCGAGAGCAGCTCCGGCGCGACCTGGGTCGGGAGCTCCAGCGAACTGAGAAGGGCGTGGACTCGTGCCACCAGCGCTGCAGGTGTGTGCCCCAGCTGTTCTCCCAGGCGGAGCGCGTACATGAGCCCAAGGCTGACGGCCTCGCCGTGGGTGAACTCTCGAAATTCGGTGTGCGCTTCGAGGGCATGCCCAACGGTGTGCCCCAGATTCAGCACGGCGCGCAGCCCAGCTTCGCGGGGGTCGCGACTCACGATCCGGGCCTTCACGGTGACGCAACGCTCCACGACTTCCGCGAGCAGCGCCGGGTCGCGGGCAAGCAACTCGGGCTGCCGTGTCTCGAGCAGATCTAGGAGCACGGCGTCACCGATCAAAGCAGTCTTGACCACCTCGGAAACCGCAGATCGAAAACCCCGCAAGGGCTCTGTCGCCAGAAACGCCGTGTCGCAGACCACGAAGCGCGGCTGCCAAAACGCGCCGACAGCGTTCTTCATATCCAAAAAATCCACGCCCGTCTTGCCGCCCACGGATGCGTCGACCATGGCCAGAAACGACGTCGGTGCCAGCCCCCATCCCACGCCGCGCAACCAGCTCGCGGCAAAGAAGCCCGCCATGTCCGAGACGACGCCACCGCCCAGGGAAAACACCTGACAGCGCCGATCGAGGCCGAAACCAGCGGCGGCTGCCCACAATGAGCGCATGCCATCCAATGATTTGTGCTCTTCGCCGGGGGTGAGCACTACGCGATGCACCGGCGCGGCGGAGCCCAGCCACTCAGCCACTTGGTCGGCGTAGAGGGCGCCGACGTTGCTGTCGGTTACCAGCAGATGACTGCCGGGCGCGTCCCGCCGCGCCAACGCCCCAGCGGTGACGCCAGCGCCAACCTGGACGGAATAGGAATCACGACCGCATGCAACCGCGACGAGGCTAACTTCGACGTGCCTACAGACATCCGCAACCACAGCAGCAACGTCGCGGCCCTCGGTATCGACCGAGGCGTGGCATTCCGCATAGCTGGGCGCGCGCAGTTCCAGCAGCGCCTGGGTGCCCTCAACATCTGCCGTCGCGCCCAAGAGCGGCCGAGCCGTGTCCGTAGCCGCACGCCGCGCGACCTCCGCCGCGCTTGCCCGAAGCGTCACGACGCGAGCGCGCTCGAGTACGTCGAGCCGCATCGCGCGGTCGAGCAGTGCGCCGCCACCAACGGAAAGCACAACCGCGTCGTCCCGTAGAACATCGAGGAGCGCCTGGCGCTCGAGAGCGCGGAATGCGGGCTCACCCCGGGTGCGAAACAGCTCACTGATGCTGCAACCCGCCTGGTCCTCGATGAGCTGGTCCAGGTCGACGAAGGGGCGCTTCAGTCGCTGCGCCACGCTGCGACCCACTGTGGACTTGCCCGTCGCCATGAAACCGCTGAGCACGAGGGGCCGCATCCCCGGAATATGCCCGAAAACAGCGAAGACACCCAAGCGTCGCAAATGCGGCGCGAGGCGATAAGATGGCGGGTGTGAGCGACAATCTCCTTTCCGAGCACACCGGCGGACTGCGCTTGGCCGTGAGGGTGAAACCGCGCGCGTCCAAAAGCCGCGTTCTGGGTGTTCGCCACGGCGCGCTGGAGGTTGCGGTTGCGGCGCCTCCCGTAGATGGAGAAGCGAATAAGGAGTTGGTCAAAACCGTTGCGCAGTGGTTTGAGCTATCGAAGACTCGCGTCCGCGTCACCGGCGGCATGACTTCCAAGAACAAGTTGCTGGCTTTAGAGGGCCTGAGCTTTTCAGCTGCGCAGCACCGCCTGAACGAGCTTGGCGAGCGAACGTGAGCATGCGTGTTGAGTTCGAAAAATTCGAGGGCTTAGGCAACGACTTCATCGTCGTTGAAACCGAAGTCGCCACGCTGCATCCCCATGTGCCCGCACTCTGCGATCGACACTTTGGCATCGGCGCCGACGGCGTGTTGTTCGTTTCGCGGCCTCACTCGGGCGCGGCGCGCGCCACGATGACGGTCATCAATGCCGATGGCTCCCGCCCGGAGATGTGTGGCAATGGGCTGCGCTGCGTGGCGCTGTTCTTGGCCCGCAAAGACGCCGCCGCCGACATCAGCTATCTGGTGGACACCGAAGCCGGAGCGCTCAGTTGCGAGGTGACGCGCGAGACGCCGAACCAGGCGCAGGTCCGGACCTCCCTTGGCCAAGGCCAGCCCCAACCGAACCATGCCTGGCAGCATGCCGGGCGCAGCTTCGAGTTCCAACGCGTATCCATGGGCAACCCCCACGCGATCCTCTTCGAAACCATGCCCAGCATTGCGGACATAGATGAGTGGGGCCCCCTGGTGTCTGCGTGCTTCGAAGCCGGAAGTAACGTCGAGTTTGCGTTTCCACGGGGCGAGCAGGGATTCGATCTCATTGTCTGGGAACGCGGCGTCGGACGCACTTTGGCGTGCGGCACTGGAGCGGCCGCTACGGGCGTCGCGGCGGTGCGTACGGGGCGCGCCAAGTACGACGAGCCCATTGCCATGCACCTGCCCGGCGGCGTGCTGGAGATCAGCGTTTCACGGCCGCTGGAAGTGACCGCGCGGGGCCCAGCGCGTCATGTTTTCAGTGGCTCCGTCGAGGTTCCTTGAGCGACACGGATCAGCCTCCGGTCTCCTCTCGGGGTGTGCTGGTCGTGACCAGCGACCCCGCGACCGTCGAAGTATTCCGTAGTTCCCTGCGCAGCCACGCCGAAGCGCCGACCTTCGCAGACGATCTGGATGACGCGCTGGAACGCGCCCAAGCGGAAATCCCCGAGGTCGTGTTTGTCGACGTGAGTTTGGGGGGAGGCGCCGGAGTGGCGTTGATCCATCATCTGAAGGCGGCCAGTCGCAATGCGCGGGTGGTTGCCATGGTGCCGCCATCTGGCATCGAACTGGGGGCGCAGGCGCTCTCCCTGGGCGCGCACGCCATCGTGCTGGCCCCCCCGGCGGGGGACGAAATACTCAACGCCGTCGGTCAAGCTCGCTTGCATCGCGCCGAGGGGGAGCTGCGCGACCGCTTGGAAGACGAGGGCAGGGCGAGCCGCTTGGAATGCGACCTTGCGCGGGAGCTGGCCAGCCTTGGCGCAAACGGCACGCGTCGCGCCATCGCCGACAGCGTGGTCCGCATCCTGCGGGAAAAGCTGGGCGCCCGGGTGGCAGCGGTGTTCGTGCCCGCGTCGGATCGTTCCCGGGAAATGCTCCGGATCAGCGCAGCGGGTCTCGATCAAGCTCCAGCGGTTTCCGACGAGCTGGGGATCATGGCGTTTGCGGCGGAGAACAAGCTGGAGCTCGCGCGCATGGAGCTTGGCTCGGAGCCCATGGGGCTGTTGCTCCATGCCGGGCTTGAATGGCACGGCTCTCGGCGAGGTCCGCTGGTGGAGCTGGTCGTGGCCCAGGTCGCCGCCGCGCTCGCGCTCGTTGCAGCGCGCGAGCAGGCGTTGCGCGGCGCGATCAAGGACCCGGGCTCGAGTGCATACACCTTCGCCTACTTCGTGGATGTCGCTGGCCGAGAAATCGACAAATCCCGGCGCCACCAGCGCCGCTTCTCTCTCGTCACGCTTGCTCTCGACGACCCGGACAGCCCAGATGCCCTGAGCGTAGAACTTGCCGAACGCGTGCTCTCTACGGTGCGGGCGAGCGACGTGTTGGCTCGGGTGGACGAACGTGAGTTCTACATCCTGCTTCCGGAGACGGGCGGG
>CBDUPW010000030.1:0-41801 GCA_965369205.1 uncultured Polyangiaceae bacterium
GCAAAGCTTGCTTCTCTTTTTTTGGCGCGCGATCGCGATCGGGTCGCGGCCGGCGGCCGGACTCGCCAGCTGTCCGCTCCGGCCAGCGGCCGGACACGCAATGTCCGACCGCGCGCCCGCGTTTCTTGCCTGCGTGATAAAACCCGAGCCGATGCATATTTTGCACGCAGCGGACTTGCACCTGGACAGTCCCCTCGTCGGGCTCTCCCGCTACGACGGCGCGCCGGTGGAGCGCATGCGCCTCGCTACGCGCCGCGCTTTCGAAGCACTCATCGACCGATGCTTGGAACTGGACGTCAAGCTGCTCTTGCTCGCGGGCGATCTGTACGACGGCGATTGGCGTGACTATTCCACCGGTCTCTTCTTTGTCGGTCAGCTTTCCCGTCTGCGCGAGACCGGGTGCAGCGTCGTGTTCGTGCGTGGCAACCACGACGCTCAAAGCAAGATCACGCGTCAGCTCCGCCTACCTGAACACGTGACCGAGCTGAGTCATCGAGCGCCGCAGACGCTTCGCTTCGACGAATTGGGGGTCGTGGTGCACGGGCAGGGGTTTGCGAAACCCGCTGTGACGGACGATTTGGCCGCAGGCTATCCGGACGCGCAACCGGGTGCGCTGAACTTCGGCTTGCTCCACACTTCCTTGACGGGACGGCCGGGACACGAGCCCTACGCGCCATGCAGTGTCGAGCGGTTGGTCGATCGCGGCTACGACTACTGGGCCTTGGGACATGTGCACCAGCGCGAAGTTGTTCGACAGGAGCCGTGGATCGTCTTTCCGGGGAATTTGCAGGGGCGCCACGCACGGGAAGTGGGCGAAAAGGGAGCCACACTGATTCGGGTTGGAGGCGGCCGGATCCTGGGCGCAGAGCCGTTGACCTTCGATGTTGTGCGCTGGGCGCACGTTAACGTGGATGTGGGCGCCGCGCAGGACGTTGACGACGTCCTTCAGAGCGTCGAGGGTGCACTCTCGCGGGAGCGCGACAACGCGGAAGGAAGGCTCTTGGCCGCTCGGGTCAAGCTACGGGGGGCGTCTGCGCTGCACCCACAGCTCACCCGCGATATCGAGCGGATCGTGGCAGAAGTGCGCGGCATCGGTTTGAGTCTCGACGAGGTGTGGATCGAGAAGGTGCGCGTCGACACCAAGGATCTGGTGGATGTGGACGCCGCTCTGGAGCGCGAGGACGTGGTGGGGCGCGTCGCGCGTAGTTTCGACAAATACGCCGCGGATGAGGAAGCGTTGCGCGCGCTGAGTGCCGAACTCAGCGAGTTGAAGTCCAAGCTTCCGGCTGAGCTCAAACACGGGCCCGACGCGCTTCGTTTCGAAGACCCGGGCGACTTGGCGCCCTATCTGTCGGAGGCCAAACAGCTGCTACTGGCCCGCTTGCTGGAAAGGCACGACTAGACCATGCGCCTCCTTCGGCTCTCGCTGCTGCGCTTCGGTTCATTTACGGACACCGAGCTGGACTTTGCGGCCGCGCCTCAGGGGCTGCAGCTCGTCTTCGGACCCAACGAAGCGGGGAAAAGCACTGCGCTGCGCGCGCTTTCAGCCTTCTTCTACGGCATCCCCCAACGCTCCCCGGACGCGCATCTGCACAGCTATTCGCAGCTGCTGCTCGGAGCGAGTTTGGAGATCTCCGGCGAGCGCCAGACATGGCTGCGCAAAAAGGGTCGCAAGAACACGCTGAGCGCGGAGACGGGCGAAGCGGTCGGCGAGGCGCGCATGCGGGCCGCGCTGTGCGGCGTGGGTCAGGAGAGCTTCGAGTCTGCCTTCGCCCTCGACGGAGCGCGGCTGCGCGCCGGTGGGCAAAGCCTTGCCGAAGGCAGCGGGGAGACCGGCCAGGTATTGTTCGACGCCAGCAGCGGTGGGCCGGCGGTAGAGCGTGTTCTGATGGCGCTGCATGCCGAGGCCGAGGAGTTGTTCAAGGCCGGGCGCGCGACGAAACCGCTGCTCAATGCGACGCTCGCGAAGCACGCCGAGTGCAAGGCCGCCGTGAAGCTGCGGGTGACGGATCCAGCGAAGTACGCCGAGCAGGAGCAGGAGCTCGCGAATAAGCGCAAACAGAAAGCCCTCCACGATGAACGCCTGCGGGAGTTGCGGGCGGAACAGGCACGTCTCAGTCGCGCCAAGGCCGTGCTGCCGAGCCTGCAGCACCGTGCCGCGTGTCTTGAGCGCTTGCAGCAACTCGCCGGCTGCGAGCATCTCGCGCCGGATCTGGGTACGCGCCGTCAACGCGTAGAGGGCGAGCTGCGCGAGTCCGATGCGGAACTGCGTTCCAGGGCCGACGTGCAGGCGCGTGGTCGCGCGCGTCTCGAGGCCCTGGGTGCGCCCGAGGCACTGCTTGCGGTCCTGCCAGCGGAGCTTGGCGCGCTCGAAGACATGATTGGTCGCGAGCGCAAGGCCTTGGCGGATCTGCCCAAACGCCGCGAATCACTGGCGGCCAGGACGCAAGAGGTCGACGCCGCCCTCGGCCGGCTGGGCATGCAAAGTGTGGCGGACGCTGCGCGTTTCATCGTCTCCCCCCAAGTGAGCCAGCGCATCCACCAACTTGCGACGAAACGCCCGCCAAGCACCGATGAAGCAGACGAACAGCTCACGGAGGCCGTCGCGCGCGCGGAAGCATCCGAATCGGCCGTGCGCGAAGTGGGTGCGCCGCCCGACGTGACCAAGCTCGAGCGTCGCCTGGAGCGAGCCCGACGCCAGGGAGACCTCGATCAGCGACTGGCGTCACTGCGGCAGCAAATACAGTCCCAGGAGCGCCAGCTGGACCGCCGTCTCTCCGCGCTGAGTCCGTGGGCGGGCAGCGCAGAGGAGCTGCTCGCTCTGCGCT
Source organism: uncultured Polyangiaceae bacterium (assembly GCA_965369205.1). Lineage (GTDB taxonomy): Bacteria > Myxococcota_A > Polyangia > Polyangiales > Polyangiaceae > JACKEA01. Next base: position 2,829 of record CBDUPW010000030.1, read on the forward strand.
TACCGGAGCCTGGGAGTTTGGAGCCGCTGCGGCGTCGCGAGCAAGACGCCGCGGACGCGCAGCTACGACTCGCCGATCGCGAGCGCGAGCAGCGGGCGGCTCGAGAAGAAGCGGAGGCGCAGCTCCAGGCCTTGGTGCAAGGCCAGGGCGTTGTCAGTGAAGCGGACCTTGACGGTGCGCGCGCCGAGCGTGCACAACTCTTCGCGACGCTACGGCCAGCACTGCGCAGTGCCAAGACGAGCAGCGAAGCGCAGGTCCGACAATACGAGGGCGCGGTGGCGGCGGCGGACACGGTCGCAGACCGCTTGCGCCGAGAGGCCGAACGGGTCGAGCGCCGCGCGCAGTGCGAGGCTGAAGTGCAGCGCCGGCAGCGAGACTTGGCCCGGGTGGATGCCGAGCGCTCCGAGCTCGCAGGGCAAACTCGGGCGCTTCGGGCGGATCTTGAGCGGCACTTCGCCGCAATGGGGTTCGCACCCGAAAGCTTGGCCGCTGCTCACGACTGGCTGCTTCAAGCACAGGCGGTGGTGAATGCGCTTCAAGACGTCGACGCGTTGAAAGAAGAATGCGCGCAACTCTCTGCGCTGCGGGCGGGGGAGCTGCAAGCCCTGGGAGAGTGCCTCGGCGAAGATCTACAGGGCCTGCCCCTGGTGGAAGGAGTGGACCGGGCCGTGGCCCGCGTCGAGCTCCACCGCGCGCACGCCACGAAGCACGCGACAGCGACGGCCACGCGAGATGCCGCAGCCGCACAGCGCGCGGCGGCAGAGCGCCGGGTTGCGCAAGCACGCAAGAAGGCGTCGGAGTGGAGCGAGCAATGGCGTGAGGCCGTCGGCGGTCTGGGGCTCGGCGAGGCTCCGGCTCCGGAGCTCGTGCTCTCCATGTTGCGGGAAGCGCAGCATTTGAGCGGTCTGGACGCTGCGCGCCAGGATTTGGAAGGTCGCATCGCCGGGATCCACCGGGACAGCGCCGAGCTAAAGGACGCGGTTGCGCGCATATGCACGGCCTTGGACTACCCTGCCGAGGGCGCATCGACCATTGCGTCGGCCGAGCGCATCGCCCAGGACGCGCGTGCTGCCCGCAGCCGCGAAGTGCAGCGCGAAGCCTTACGTCAAGAGCTTAGAGACGGGCAAGACGCACTCGACAGAGTGACGGCGCTTCGAGATCACGCGCAAGGCGAACTTGATGCTCTCTTGGCGGAGGCGGGAGCGAAGAGCCGAGAAGAGCTGCTGGAAGCGGAGGAGCGCGCCGCAGAGCGCTCGACGTTGCTGGCGGAGCTGAGAAACTGCGAAGCCGCTCTGCGCCAGGCGGGAGAAGGCGTCGCTCTCGAAGCGTTGTTGGTCGAAACCGCGGGTTGGGATCTTGTGACGGTGCGCACGCGCCTCGCGGAGATCGAAGAAGAGCTCGAGCTCCTGGACGAAGAAAGGCAAGGTCTGACCGGAGACATCCGCGGCCTGACTGACGCGCTTTCCCTTTTGGCTACGGATGCAGGGGCCTTGGCCGCGGATACCGCATGGGCCAGCCTCAGCGTGGCACGCGAACTCGCCGAGCGTTGGGTGCGACTGAGACTCGCTGCGGTCGTGCTGTCCCGAGAAATTGAGCGCTTTCGTGAAGAGAACCAAGGGCCGTTGCTCCGGCGAGCAACCGAGCTTTTCGGCCAGCTGACGGAGGGTCGCTATCCGACGCTTCGCTCCGAGCTCGGTGACGACGATCGCTACCTCTTGCGCGCGATCCGCAGCGATGGGCGCAGCCTGCATGTGCAGGAGCTGTCCGAAGGCACGCGGGATCAACTGTATCTTGCGCTACGCCTTGCCGGCTATGAGCGGCATTTGCAAGAGGGCACCGAGCTGCCGCTGGTACTCGACGACGTGCTCGCGAGCTTCGACGACGATCGCGGGCGTGCTGCCCTTCGCGTACTTGCGCAAGTTGCCGCGCGCGGGCAGGTGCTACTCTTCACACATCACGAGTCCGTCGTGCGGGAGGCGGAAGCGCTGCTCGTGGGCGACGTGTGTGTGCATCGCTTGCAGAAACCGGCGCTTGGCGCCGACTCGCCGGGTGCGTCTCCCGCCGTTGCCTGAGGCAGCTTGTCGTCAGCTTCAGCCGGCCTTGGGTTTCCAGCCGAGCAGCGCTCGGCGCACGAGTTCGAGGCGGTCTTGGCCCCAAAATACGTAGTCCCCCACCACGCAGGTGGGCGCGCCGCATGCGCCAAGGGCTTCTGCCCGGTCGGTATACTCGCGCAAGGTCGCTTTGACTTCGGGCATAGCTGCCGCATCGACCCAGGCCGGGTTCAAGTCGGCGTCGCTGAGGATTCGTTTGAGGCTGGTGGCATCGGCAATATCCCGGTCATCGACCCATGCGGCATGAAATAGCGCGTGCATCACCCGTGGCAGATCGTCGCCCGCGGCGATGGCCGTCCGCAGCGGTAGTACGCTGCGGATGGGAAATGTGGATGGGAAACGAAACTCAATGCCGTAGCGCTCGGCATGGCGGGCGATGTCGTTGCCGATCCATGCTTGCTTAGCCGGCGAAAAGCCCAGCATGGGCACGTTGTCTGTCCCGATGTTCTTGAATAACGCGCCCAGGAGGAAGAGCCGGAACAGGACCCGCGCACCCGCGGAGGCCGCGACGCTCTCGATCTGCGTCGACGCCAGATAGGCGAAGGGGCTGGAAAAATCGAAGAAGAACTCGAGCTCAGCGGGCTGCACTGGGGTCGTGGGTTCTGGCACGAGGCCCACCAGAGCCGCATGCCCCCCGAGCGCTTCTGCCACAAAACCGAGGCGGTCCTGTCCCCAGAACATCTCGCCGTTCACAAAACAAGCAGGAGCGCCAAAGACGCCGCGCGCGATGGCTTCGTCGGTGCGTTCCCGCAGCTCCGCCTTGCAATCAGCCTGCTCCGCCGCAGCGAGGGCGGCCACGGGCGAAAGCCCCGCGGCGTCGAACGCGGCCTCGATCACGGCTCGGTCGCTCAAGTCCGCGCCGTCCACCCAGTAGGCCCGAAAAAGCGCGTGGGACGCGCGAGGGATGTCGCCGGATGCCAGCGTCGCTCTGAGTGCCGTGACCGTACGGTTCGGATGCGCGGCGGGCATGCGCAGCGGAACATCGAAGAGCTCTGCCCATCGCTGCATGTCTAGGCCATTCAAACGCGCTTTAGGCGCCGACATCGGTAGCACGTCCGGCGTGGGGCTGCCCAAAGCCCGGAACACGCCACCGAGCAGGAAGGGTTTGTATTCGAGCTGTGCGCCTGTGGCCTTGGCGATGCGCTCCACGCGCGTGGACGCGAGGTAGGCGTAAGGGCAGGAGAAATCGTAGAAGAACTCGAGGACCTTCGGCATGTCTTCGGGCTTACTTCGCTTCCCCAGGCGTCGCTAGGGGCCCTTCAAGTTGCTCGACTTTTGGATTCAATGCTTTGGCCTTCGACTCCAAGGACTGGGCGTCGTCAGCGCGGCCTTCTGCCAGGCGGATCCGCGCTCCGATCCAGTAGATCTCGGCCTTCTTCACGGGCGTGGCGAGCGCTTCATCCGCCAGCTTTGCTGCGCCTTTTAAGTCACCGTTTTCCAACTTGGCGTGGGCCAGCGCCGCCCGGGCTTCGGCGTTGGGGCGCAGCTTGAAGTTGCGTTCCAAAAGCGACAGTGCCTGCTTCTTGTCATCGCCCTCATTGAGAAAGAAGTCTGCCGCGTGCCCCGCCATGGCCTCTGGGTAGCGTTTGAGCAGATCACCGAAGCGCTTCTTTGCGTGCGCCACCTGCCGTTCGGCTTCTTCCTTCTGACCAAATTCCGCCAGTAGACCCGCCAGGGCACCGATCAGTTCCGGATTGTCCGTTGCCTCAACAACGCCCTTGTAGCGCCGGACCGCTTCTTCGCGTTTGCCAAGGAGCGCCTCGATCTCCGCGAGGTGTTCGACGGCCATGGGGTAGTCAGGCATGCGCGTCACAGCTTCGCGATAAAACCGTTCCGCGTCCTCCCACTGTCCCGTGTGCAGCCCCATGAGGCCCCGCTGCACGTTCAACCACGCAATGGGGACCGGCGATACGTCTCGATACAGCGTCTCCGCGCGGGCGAAGGCATCTTTGGCGGCTTGTGGGTTGCCTAAGGACAGCTCCAACTGGGCTAGGCGCACTTGACTGAAGAGCGACGGCTTCTCCACGGCGATGGCTCGGACTTCCTTAATCGCTGTTTCGTAGTCTCCGCGATTCCACGCCACGTCCGCGAGCAACACCCGCGTCGCGTCAGATGGCGCCTGCGCGTGCAACTTGGTCGTCACGGTCGCTGCTTTGTCGAAGCGGTGCAGACTCGAGAGCAACTCGGCCTGAAGCAAGAGAAGCTTTTCGTGCTCAGGCTCCTTCTTCAGGGCGGCTTCCACGACGCGCAATGCCTTGCCGAATTGCTCGAGGTCCCCAGAGATCCTGGCGGCCGTGGAAAGCGGCGTCGCGTACAGCAGCGCTGCGGTGGCTGCGGGTTTGTCCTTTTCCCAGCCCTCTTTCGCCGCGGCGACAGAGCCCCTCAGGTTGCCCATGAAGATGCGGGCATGAGTGGTTCCAAGTTCGTCTTGGGAGCGCGGGCGTTGCAGCAGCGCCTGCGGGGAAGGCTTCGCGTCAGTCTTGGCCACCGCGGCTGCGGCCAATGGCGCGCTGTCCGCTGTGGCGCTGGCGGAGGCGCTTAGGGATGCGGTGGGGGCGTCGTTCTTCGTACATGCCGCTGCGCTGAGCAGAACGGCAATGCATAGGCTCGGTCTCATGGTGATCCTTGTGAAAGACAGCGCCCCGGCAGGACAAGCCTGCCGAGGCGCTCTCGACTTTGTGAGGGGGCTTCCCTCAGTGCGGAGCGGCCAAGTAGGGGAAAGCGTCGGTAAACGGTTTGTCGTTCGGTCCGGCGTCGTCGCTCACTTTGGTCGTGCCCGTGGCGTCCACCAGGGACTGCAACGTGGTGTCGACCACGTCTTGGGCGAGGGTGCGTCCGCCACATTTGGCGGGCACGCCAAGCTCTAGACCCAGGTACGCGCCGTCGCAATCGGCGACGCTGATGTCGATCTGCAGCTGGTCGTCCGCTATGACGCCGGCTAGCACGCTACGAGTCGCCGCCAAGAGACCGTTTGTCTTGTCACCGTCGAGGCCGTCGATGGTGTCGAGAGACGTTTCGATTTCCGTGGCGAAGCCCGCCCACGCCGCGGGTGCGGCCTGGTTGTACCCGTCCTTGTTGGCGGCCGTGATGAGCGCTGTGCTGATCGCGGGACGTCCCATGCGGTCGATTTGACCCGTGGGTAGCGCGCCGCCAGAGCCAGCGGTGCCGCCGGTTGAGCCAGCGGTGCCGCCGGTTGCCCCAGCGGTGCCGCCCGTTGCGCCACCTGCGCCGCCGGTTGCGCCGCCGGTTCCGCCGCCGCCGGTTCCGCCGGTGCCACCCGTGGCCGCCTTCTTGTCGTCGTCGTCGTCACTGCCACAGGCAATGAGCGTCGTGCTGCTGAGCAAGCCGCAGAGGGCTGCTGTGAGTAGTTTTCTCATGTTCGTACTCCTCACTTCCGCACGGTGACGGCGTGGACCTTGAGTTTGGTGGACGAGCCGAAGACGGAGTTCTTCAGGTCAACCACGAGGGTGAGAACGTTCTTGCCCGCGAGAAAGTCGACGCCGGTGCCGTCAATCATTTTGTCGGGTTTGCCCGTCTTCAGAGTGTCTTGCACTTCCGGCAGATCGATGAAGAACGGATCGTCGCGCAATCCAGCGAAGACACGGATGTTATCGTTCGCGGCGTCCCCGGTTTCGACGGCGTCGAAGTCCACGGTCTTCGTGTCGCTACCGATGGCGCAAGTCACCTTTTGGGTGGCGTCCGCCGTGGCCGTGCACTTGATGGTGAAGGTCGTCGCGGGTGTGTCCTTGTCCGAGATCCGGAACTCGTAGTCGACCTTGTCGCTGAAGCGCGTCGCCGCAGTTGCGAGCGGATTGACGGTCATCACAAACACGGTTCGCTCGGTTGTGCCGGCCGCGGCGTCTTTGCTGCGAAAGACGTACAGATCATTGATGTCGGCTGCGGGGTCGGCTGTGGCTCCGGGGGCGTCGAGGTGATCGGCAGCATTGCTGCGCGAGCCCACGAACAGGAGACCAGCGCCGAGCGCTGCCGGCACGCCTAAGGCGAGCCACCATTGGTTACGCATGAATTCCCTCCGATAATGAAGTGGGGTTGGCGCAGCCGGCCGGGGTCCGGAGACTCCAAACAGCTGCACGGTACGTACGAGGCTGTGACGCGAGCGGATCGAAGTCCCCCCGGGTGGCGCGCGAAGCTTGCGTGTAACGTCTCGTAACCTTGACGGAAATTAAGTCCCGCCGAGGCGCCCAACACCCTGGATTTCGATGCCGTCCCTCAGCAACACCGCGAAAAGGCAGCCGTGCTCGGCATCGGCCCGCAAAGAATGCGCCGTGCCCGGCTGCATCTCGTGGGCGTTCCCAGGTGCAAAAGCTCTGCCGGTATGCTCGCTGTAACCGCCAGCCAGCACCAGCACCAGCTCCCGGCCCAGATGCGAGTGCTCTGGAAACAGGGTGCCGGGTTCAAGTCGGACGAGCCCACAGTCCGCCGCCGCGACCTGCGGGCCGCCGGCAAAATGCAGCAGGCTGACCCCAGGGATTGGCGCTGGCTGCCAACGCTCCGGGCTGTGCAGGTCCGTCAATACACGCCGCATCTTATCGAGAGGCAGGTCGAACATCTCCCCAAGGCGCTGCCAGAACGGCGCGTACCGCTCGTCGCTGCGGGACACGGTTTCCAGAAGCCGCGCGCGCAGCCCACTCGGCGGACGCTGCTCGAACGCGTGGCTCAGCGCGCCCGCGAGCTCGTAGGCGTCGGCGCTTGGGTCTTCCGAGTCGGCAAGCGCGTCAGCAAGAAACTGAGGAACAAGATCCTTCGGTTCGCTCATTGCGATCCCTCCCGCTCGGGTTCGGCCAGGGCGCGTCGCAACCGGGCGAGTGCGGAGGCAACACGGGATTTGACGGTGCCGACGGGGGTGCCCATGGCTGCTGCGATTTCCGTGGAAGAAAGGCCTTGGAAGTAGCCCATGAGCAACACATCGCGCTGCTCGTCGGGTAGCGCTGACAGTGCGTGCACCACCCGCGCGTTGTCGCTGGCGCGGGCCATGGCCGAATCCGGTGAGTCGTCGGAATGCGGTAGCTCCGTCAGCGCATCTGTGCGACTCACCGCCGCGCTCTTGACGTGGTCGAGGGCGCGGCTGCGCGCACGCAGCACCAGCCAGGTGCGCACGGAGCCCCGCCCGGGATCGTAGTCACCCGCGCGACGCCAGGCTTCGACGAATACGTCGTGACAGATATCCTCGGCTTCCGCAGCCGTGCGCACGATGCGACGAACCACGCCAAAAACCGCGGCCGAGTAGGCGTCGTAGAGGACTCCGAGGGCGCTCTGATCCCCGCGCACCAAGCGGCCGACGAGTTCGGCGTCTTCGGCGCGGGAAGCGTTGGCAAACGCAGCGCGATTCACGAGCCGAAAGTACCAGGCTCCACGCGAGACCGGAAGCGGCGACCGAGGGTCCGTCCCAGGGCAGAAGAGCAACACGAAGTTTTGTACGAATCAGGCGCCGAAACGGATCCCTTGTCCCGGGATACTTCCGGCGCGGGGCCCCTTCGTGGGATTGTTTCCCCATGGTGGATCCGCTCGAAGACGTACAGATCGAGCTTGGGTTGGATGATGCTGACGATGCCGAGGCCCTGGCACACGCCGTGTCCGCGCGCCTCCAGCGCAGCCCCGCGGACCTGCCCCAGCTCGAGGTCAAGAAACGGTCCCTCGACGCGCGGCGCGGGCGCGTGCGCTTTTTGGTCACCGTCGGTGCCGTGCAGCACGATCGCGAAATCGGTGGAGCAGCGCCCAGGGAAGTGCGTGGGCCGGCGCGGGTCGTTATCGTCGGAGACGGTCCCGCAGGGTTGTTCTGTGCCTATGAACTTGCGCGCCGGGGCGTGGCCAGCATCGTTGTCGATCGCGGCAAACCCGTGCAGCCCCGGCGCAAGGACCTCAAGGGCCTCAACGTCCGCGGACAGGTGGACCCAGACAGCAACTACTGTTTCGGTGAGGGTGGCGCGGGCACCTACAGTGACGGCAAGCTGTACACGCGATCCCACAAACGCGGCAACGTGCGCGACGTGCTCGAGGTGTTAGCGGCGCACGGGGCTCCCGCCGCGGTTCTGACGGAGGCACGCCCCCACATCGGTAGCAATCGCCTGCCTGAAGTGGTCACGGCGTTGCGCACCCGACTCGAGGGCGTGGGCGTCGAGTTTCGATTTGGAGCTCGAGTGACGGAGCTGTTGCGCAGCCAGGACGGTCGCTCGGTCGTCGGCGTGCAGCTGGCGGATGGCACGTGCCTTTCGGCTGTCGTGGTCGTGATCGCGACCGGTCACTCGGCCCGGGATGTTTTTGCGCTGCTGCGTCGCGCAGGCCAGCGGCTGGAAGCCAAGCCCTTTGCGTTGGGCGTGCGGGTGGAGCATCCTCAACCGCTCATCAACCGCATCCAGTACGGCCGGGCTGCAGGACACCCGAAGCTGCCCGCCGCCAGCTACCGGCTGGCGCAGACTAAAGCTGGCCGGGGCGTGTTCTCCTTCTGCATGTGTCCCGGAGGTTTCATCGTGCCGGCCGCCACCGAGACAGACGGACTGGTCGTCAACGGGATGAGTCTTTCTCGCCGAGATTCCCCGTATGCCAACTCCGGCATCGTCGCCAGCATCGAGCTGGAAGACATCGCGGGGTTGGGGCAGCCTGATGCGCTGGCCGGTGTGGCATTGCAACGCAGTGTCGAGGCGGCGGCGTTCGCCGCAGGAGGCGGCGCGCTACGCGCGCCAGCCACTCGTGTCAGCGACTTCCTAGAAAAACGCGGGTCGAGCAGCGTGCCCGCCAGCAGCTATCGCCCCGGCCTCAGCGCCGGAAACATCGCTGAGGTCCTCGACGTGTCGGGGTTGCCTCTCGCGGATCGCTTGCGGGACGCGCTGCGGTTTTTTGACCGGCGCATGCGCGGTTTTGTTACCGAAGAAGCCGTACTTGTGGCGACCGAGTCGCGTACCAGCGCGCCGGTGCGCGTTCCGCGCGACGGAGCGAGCTTGCAGTCCCTGGAACTGGCCGGTCTGTATCCGGCAGGCGAGGGCGCTGGGTACGCGGGCGGCATCGTGAGCGCCGCCGTCGACGGGATCCGAGTGGCTCAAGGGATCGCGGCCAGCTATCCGGAGCTGGCAGACAGCACCAATCGGGTGATCTCCGCGGGCGCGCCCAGTCGCATCGGCGGCCCCCAATAGCCAGTGCCGTTGCTGACGTAGACCAGGGTTTGCCCGAAGCGCTCGAGCCCGCTGACGACGGGCTGCTGCAGTCGGACGAAGAAGTTCCACGGCCAAATCTGTCCGCCGTGGGTGTGCCCAGATAGTTGCAGTCCAACTCCGGCCTCGCTGGCTTCGAAGACTGCGCGGGGCTGATGCGCCAAGAGCACGACTTCGCGGCTCTTGTCCCGCCCTTGCAGCGCGCGCTCCAGGCTCGGGCCCGTTCCAAACCGCCCCGCGCTGTAGTCATCGACGCCCGCCAAGTCGAAGCTGTCGGGGCCCGTACCGATTTGCACGCGCTCGTTCTGCAATACCGTGATGCCAAGCCGTTGCAGTTCTGCGCACCAAGCCTCGACGCCTGAATAGTACTCGTGGTTGCCGGTGACGAAGTACACGCCGTGGGGCGCGCTCAGCCGCGCGAGCGGCGCCACGTGTTCGGCGAGCTGGGCGACGGAGCCGTCCACCAAATCCCCAGTGATGGCGATCAGATCGGGCTCGAGGGCGTTCACCCGATCAACGATGCTGTCGATGAATTCTTTGCGAATCGTCGCTCCGACGTGCACATCGCTGATCTGCACGATGGTGAATCCGCTCAGCGTTTTCGGGAAGCGAGCAAGAGCCACGGAAACCTGCTTGACCACGAAGCGGCCAAGGCCTTGATAGGTTGCGGCCACGCCAAGGCCGCCGGCGAGGAGCGCGACGGACGCGCCGAAGATGCGGGACAGCGCCAAGCGCCGTTCCGGATCCTCTGGCGGTGCATCAGTAACCAGGCGGGTCGCCAGCGAAAGTGCCGTGCGCAAAACCTCGCTCATGCCGAGCAATACCAACAGCAAGAACAACATTCCTAGCCAGCCGAAGGCGACCAGCATGAACGGCCGGGTGTTGTCGAGGGGCAGGCGGCGCCCGAGCCAGAAGGTGAGGGGAACGCTCAGGCACAGCACCACGACGAGCAGCGTCAGCCCGCGATGCGCCCACGCCGGCAGGGCAAGATCCCGGACTAGGCGTACCCAAATGTAGTAGTGCACGCCGCCGACCAAACTGAGCGCAACGGCGAAAAACAGGAAGAAGGCCAAGGCGCGGGGCAAAGCCGTCTATCTATGTGCCGCTCGCCCCGGACTGCCAAGGGGCAGCAGCTTTGGTGAACAAAACCCATCGGAGGCGCTGGTCGTTTTGTCCTAGACGACCTATGGACATCTCATGCGGGTGATCATCGTCGGTTCGGGCATCGCCGGGCTCGTTTGCGCCCACTTGTTGGCTCCGGAACACGAGATCACGGTGTTCGAAGCGGCGGACCATGTCGGCGGACACACCCACACCCACGACGTGGTCGTTGCGGGAAACGAGCTTGCGGTCGATACGGGCTTCATCGTTTTCAATACCTGGACCTATCCGCGCTTCACGCGCCTGCTGCAGCATTTGGGCGTTGCTTCACGCGCGAGCAATATGAGTTTTGGCGTGCGAGACGAACGTTCGGGTTTCGAGTACGCGGCAACGGACTTTCACGGATTCTTTGCGGATCGCCGCTTGCTGCTCTCCCCGGCCCACCATCGCATGGTCTACGATATCCTGCGCTTTGGCCGCACCGCGCAGCGCGCCCTTGCGCGTCTGCCCAGTGACGTGAGTTTGGGGGAATTGCTTAGCGCGGAGGGATACGGATCCGCGTTTCGAGATCGGTTCATTCTGCCGATGGCTGCGGCGATTTGGTCGTCAGGGCAGGAACGCGTGCTGGAGGGGCCCGCGAGTTTCTTCATCCGGTTCTTCGACAATCACGCCATGCTGAGCGCCGTGGACCAGCCCGTTTGGCGCACCATCGTCGGCGGCTCGCGGGCCTATGTTGAGCCGCTCGTCGCGCCGTTTCGGCAGCGGGTCTTCACCGGCACCCCGGTCAGGCGCGTGCAGCGCAGCGCGCATGGCGTGCAGGTGTTGCTCGCGGACGGCCACAGGGCCGAAGCGGACCACCTGGTTTTCGCCTGCCATAGCGACCAGGCCCTCTCCTTGATCGAAGCGCCGAGCGCAGCCGAACGCGAAATCCTGTCCGCGATGCCGTATCAAGACAACGAAGCGGTGCTGCATACCGACGAGCGCCTGCTACCCCGACGCCGCAAGGCGTGGGCGGCGTGGAACTATCACGTGGACGGTCGCCGCGCCGGGCCCGTGGCCGTCACCTACAACATGAATCTGTTGCAAGGCCTCGTCGCTCCGGCGACGCTCTGCGTCACGCTCAACCGCAGCGACCGCATCGATCCGGCCAAGGTGCTCCGCCGTACGGTGTACCAACACCCGGTCTACTCCAAGGAGGCCGTGCGTGCTCAAGCACGTTTTGAAGAAATCAGTGGCATCGACCGCACGCACTTCGCCGGCGCGTACTGGTACAACGGATTTCACGAAGACGGCGTGCGTAGCGCGCTGCGCGTCGCGCGGCGGTTCGGGAAGTGGCTAGCATGACGAGAAGCGCGCTTTACGACGGGTGGGTGCGACACCGGCGCTTCTCTCCGCGCCCTCACGACCTGCGCTATCGGATCTTCCAGCCGTACCTCGACTTGAGCGAAGTGGAGGATTTGCTGCGGCCTTGGCCACTGGCTTCGGCGCGACGACCCGCACTGGTTTGGTTCCGGGCTGCGGATCACCTTTCGAGCGCGGTACATGGCGCTATCCCCGCTGTGCGGAGTCTGGACGCGGCCCTTCGCACGGCAGTCCAGCAGCAAACCGGAAAGCGTCCGGCCGGACCGATCCGCGTACTGACACACCTGCGCTGCTTTGGCTTCGTCTTCAATCCGGTGAGTTTCTACTTCGTCTACGACGCCGAAGACCAGCGGGTGCAGAGCATCGTGGCGGAAGTGGACAATACCCCTTGGGGCGAGCGCCATCTGTACGTGCTGGAGCGCGGCAGCCAGGAAGATGCGCTCTGTTTCGAGTTCGACAAGGCATTTCACGTCTCGCCCTTCATGCCGATGCAACAGCGCTATCGCTGGCGTTTCACCGAGCCCGGGCGCGGCCTCGTGATCCACATGCAGTCTTTGGAGGGACAGCGGGTCGTATTCGACGCCACGCTATCGCTGCGGCGCGCGGCGTGGTCCCGGCGGGGATTGGCGCGCCGGGTTGCGGTGACGCCAGTCGTCGCGGCCAAAGTATTCGGCGCGATCTATTGGAACGCGCTGCGACTCTGGCTCAAAGGCGTGCCCTTCTACGCGCATCCCGGTTCGGCGCACCGACCGTCCACGGCGCGGACAGCGCCGACTGCCAGCGGGACCAGTGCTACGCCGTCCGAGTCCGTCGCCCCGCAGTCCCCGTCGCCGGGAGCTGTCCCTTGAAGGAGACCACACTGCAGCTCACGGCGAACCCGAGCGCAGCGCGTTCCGCTACGTTGCTTTCAGGCGTTGCACGTCGGCTCGTGCTTTCCGCGCTGGCGAAGCTCGAGGGGGGCTGCATCGTCGTTTCCGAGCCAGGCGGCAGCTTGCGCCTTGGTGTCGGCGAAGGGGCGGAGGCGCACCTCACGGTGCACGAGCCAAGCGTGTGGGCAGACGTGGCTCTGCGCGGAACCGTTGGTTTCGGCGAAGCCTACGTGCGGGGCAGCGTGACTTGCGGCGACCTGGTCGGATTGGTGCGCTTGCTACTGCGAGAGCGCAAGGTGGTCCAAGCGCTGGACAGTCGCATGGCGCGCCTTGCCCAACCAGCGCTGCGGCTCTTTCACGCGCTTCGGGAGAATACCCTCCAGGGCAGCCGCACGAACATCGAGGCGCATTACGATCTCGGCAACGAGTTCTACGCATTGTGGCTCGATCCGACACTGTCCTACTCAGCGGCGATTTTCGAGCGTAGTAACATGACGCTGGAGCAGGCGAGTCGCGCGAAGAACGCTCGAGTCTGCGCCAAGCTGGCCCTCGCGCCGGGACAGCATCTGCTAGAGATCGGCAGCGGCTGGGGCTCCCTCGCCCTGCACGCCGCTCGGGCCTATGGAGCCCGGGTCACCACTACGACTCTCAGTCAGCAGCAGTTTGCATACGTACGCGAGCGGGTCGACGCCGCTGGGCTCGGCGATCAGATCCAAGTGCTGTGCGCAGACTATCGTGAGCTCAGAGGGAACTACGACAAAGTCGTCAGCATCGAAATGATCGAGGCCGTAGGCCATCGCCACTACGACACCTACTTCGCGCAGCTGGCACGGTTGCTCAAGCCCGACGGGCTGGCGCTGATCCAAAGCATTACGATTGAAGACCAGCGCTACGAATCCGCCAAGGACGACGTGGACTTCGTCAAGCGCTACATCTTTCCCGGTAGCTGTATTCCGAGTCTCACCGCGCTGGCGACGAGCGCAACCCGTGCCAGCGATTTGCGCTTAGTGCAGCTCGAAGACATCACGCTGCACTACGCAATGACGCTCCGAGCGTGGCACCAGCGCTTTGACGAGCAGCGCGCGCAGGTTCGCGCCCTGGGGTACTCCGACGCTTTCTGCCGGATGTGGGAGGTCTACCTTTCGTACTGCGAGGCGGCGTTCCGGGAGCGCTATTTGGGTGACTTGCAGCTCGTCTTCGCGCGACCGGGCGCGCGCGCTTTGCCGCAACTGTTGCCCTTGCCAGAGTTGCCTCGGGAGGCTGCGGCGAAATGAGCGCATGGCTCTCCTTCGTGTTGTTTCAAGGTGTTTGGTTTGCGGCGGTCCTAGGTGCCGCGAAAGATGAGCCGTTGCTCGGGCCCGCTAGCGGCCTTGTGTGGGTTGCGCTGGCTTCGAAGACGACCCCGAAGCTGCGGGCGGTCGCCGCGTGAACGCGACGTGGGTCTTTGGGTGGGCGGCGCTTGGGCTGTTCACCGCCTTTTCTCTGCTCTTCGTCGTGGAACGCCTGCGCAAAGACGCCAGCCACGTCGACGTCGCCTGGTCCGGCGCAATCGGCGTCCTTGCGCTGTTCTACGCCTGGGCCACTCCGGGGGACCTCGCACGTCGCGCATGGGTCAGCGGCATGGCTGCGCTGTGGGCCTTTCGGCTCGCCGGCTACCTGCTCAAGAACCGAGTGATCGGCAAGAGCGAGGACGGCCGCTACCGCGCGCTGCGAGAGAAGTGGGGCGAGCAAAACTCACTTCAGTTCTTCGTCGTGTTCCAGCTGCAGGCCGCCCTCGCGCTTCTGTTCAGCGTTCCGATCTGGGTCGCCATTGCCAACTCTGCCCAATCGATCCGAGTCTTCGAAGTGCTCGCCGCCGGCGTGACGCTTGTGTCCGTGGCCGGCGAGTCCCTGGCGGACGCTCAGCTTGCGGCCTTTCGGGCGCGGCCCGACACCCGTGGCAAGACCTGCCGCACCGGCCTGTGGCGCTACAGCCGCCACCCCAACTACTTCTTCGAGTGGCTCGGATGGTGGGCCTGGGTGCTCTGCGCTGTGGGCAGTCCATACTTCGCGCTCAGTTTTCTAGGTCCGGCGCTGATGCTGCTGTTTCTATTCAAAGTGACTGGCATCCCCGCCACCGAAGCCCAGGCGCTGCGCTCCCGAGGAGCCGACTACGCCGCGTATCAGAGCAGCACCAGCGTGTTTGTGCCCTGGTTCGTGCGCGAGGCAAACGCGGCAACGCTGCAGGCAGCGGCGAGGGACGCCAGTAAAGCCAGCGAAGCAGAGCCGGCTACGGAGGCGCCAGAGTGATGGATCCCCTAGAACTCGCCGAGACCGGCAAACTGCCCGACGTGCTGATCCGTTTGGGGATCCGCCGGCTGAACCATCGGCGACTGCGAGACGAGGCGCGCGGCGGAGTCGAAGCACAGCAGCGCCGACTGCACGCTTTCCTCGCCAGGGCCGCCCATTCTCCCATTGCGGAGTCCCCCGCAGCCGCCAACGCCCAGCACTACGAGGTGCCTGCTGCGTTCTTCCGCAGCGTGCTCGGGCCCCATCTCAAGTACAGCTCCGCGCTGTTCCCGCCCGGCGTGCACACCCTGGCAGACGCTGAACAGGCCATGCTGGAGCTGACTGCCGAGCGTGCGCAGGTCCGTGATGGCATGCGCGTTTTGGACCTTGGCTGTGGCTGGGGGTCCTTCACACTATTTTTGTTGCAGCGCTTCGCTGCCGTTCAGGTGGTGGCTGTTTCGAATTCGCACAGCCAGCGGGAGCACATCTTGGCGAGAGCGCGGGAGCTCTCCGTGGCCGACCGACTCGAAGTCGTCACCTGCGACGTAAACCAGTTGCGGCTCGACGGGAACTTCGACCGCATCGTCAGCGTCGAGATGCTGGAGCACGTCAAGAACCACGACCGCCTGTTTCGCAAGCTAGCCGCGCACTTGCAGCCAAGCGGAAAGTGCTTCTTTCACATTTTCTGCCATCGACGTTTCGCCTACGCGTTCGAGGCCGAAGGGGACGACAACTGGATGGGGCGCCACTTCTTCACGGGCGGCTCGATGCCGTCCTTTGACTACTTGCTGCACTTCCAGAGCAGGTGGCAGCTTGAGCGCCGCTGGGCGGTGAGCGGGCGGCACTACGCGCGCACTGCAAGCATGTGGCTTTCCAATCTGGACGCCCGCCGCGATCAAGTGCGTGACGTTTTTCGCGGGGTCTACGCTGAGCTGGAGGCGGAGCGCTGGATACAGCGCTGGCGGATCTTCTTCATGGCCTGCGAGGAGTTGTGGGGCTATCGCGGCGGTGACGAATGGCTGGTCGGGCACTATCTTTTTTCGAGGTCCTCGCAAGCTGCGGGCGTGAGGTGAGCCGATGACACTACGACTCACGATCTGGAGCGAGCGCGTGCTGGCAGATTCCGCTAAGCTGCTGCCATGGTCGCGCGCACGATAATCTTCTTCTGCTTACCACTCGCACTGGCGTGCGGTAGCACCACGGACGGCGGAGCGGCCGGCGCCGCCGGATTTGGAGCGAGCGCGGCTGGCGGTAGCGCGGGCGTTGGCACCGGGGGCGGCGGCGGCGTCAGTGCCAGCGGCGGCAGCGGCGGTGGCGCGATCATCGATGCGGCGCTGCCGGAAGGCGGCGGTGGGACTGGCAGTTGCCCGGACGGCGGCATTCCGGGAGAACCGGGGTGCGATTGCGGCAAGCTCGAGTTCAATATCGACACCAAGCAGTCGTGCTCCATTGGTCTCGAACCGGGCGCCAGCGTCGACGGCGAAGGATTCATCAGTCTCGGCGGACAACAACACCGCGTTTTTGCCATGGACCGTTGGGGCAATGGACACATCGTGGCGTGGTGTGACTCCACTACGCTTCCGGAGTTGCTCGCCGCCTTCGATGTGGCGGGTTATCTGGGGCAGGTTCCGACACCGAAGGTTGCTTCCTTCGGTGACGACTACCTATGCGAGCCCGGCAAGCTCCCGAACCAGGCCTTGCCGGCCAGCATCCAGTATCAGGGCAAAGACCTGCCCGCGAAATACAAAGGCAATGCCGCTGCCCTCGCTTCAGATTTCGACGTGGTGATCTTTTGCGGCTTCCGTCAAGGCTGGCCGAATCCTTGGATCACGGAGTTGGGCGACTTCGTGTCCGTACACGGCAAGGGTCTCCTGGCGGTGATGGACTACGAGGGCGTGGTCACCACGACGGATTTCGCGAACATGAGTGCCATCACTCAGCCGAGCGGGATCGTATTCAATCCGCTCAATCTGGCCTGGGCACCCAGCGCCACGAACGTCAGTATCGAGTGCGTTCCGGACTTACCGCCGCCCGTCAAATGATTCACGACACTCTAGTTACGTTAAGATCGAGGAGCAGAATGAGACCTAGCAACCTTTCCCAGTGCCTTTCCGTGTGCAGCCTTGCCACGATCGTCGGGCTGTCCGCTTTCAGTACCGGCTGCAGCGACGACGACAAAGCTGCGGCGAGCGGTGGCAGCGGTGGTGCCACGGGCGGCGCGGGCGGCGCGGGCGGCGCTGCGGGCGCGTGCAGTGGCGCTGACACGGCGGGCTGCACTCAGGTCGTGGAGCCTGGCAGCAATGACACCGAGGCGCTGCAGTCGGCGCTCATCGAGGTCAAGAGTGGGGGCACGGTTTGCCTGTGCGCTGGAAGCTACTCGGTGACCAAGGAGGTCAGCCTCAACGTCGCTGGCGTCACCGTAAAGGGTCTCGGGGCGACGCCCGAGGAGACCGTCCTGGACTTCAAAGATCAGACCGAAGGGGACGACGGCTTCACGGTGACCAGCGACGGTTTTACCGTCGAGAACCTCTGGGTCAAAAACTCGCCGGGCAACGGCATCGTCGTCACCGGTGCGGAGGACGTGACGTTTCGCAAGTTGAAGGTCAGTTGGGATGCTGGTTCCGTGACCAAAAACGGCGCGTACGCAGTCTATCCTGTGAAGAGCAAGCGCGTGATTATCGAAGACTCCGAAATCATCGGAGCTTCGGATGCCGGCGTATACGTTGGGCAATGCGAGCAGGCGATCGTGCGCCGCAACAAGGTACACGGCAACGTTGCGGGCATCGAGATCGAAAACACCACCGACGCCGAAGTGTACGAAAATGAAGCCTACGACAATACTTCCGGGATCTTGGTGTTCGTGTTGCCGAACCTAGAGAAGAAAGACGGCATGCGTACGCTAGTGCGCAACAACATGATCAAAGCTAACAATCGTGCGAATTTTGCCGAGGACAAGACGGTGGTTTCGTACGTGCCGGCCGGGACGGGCATGCTGATCCTGGGTTCGGATCAAACGGAAGTCCGTGACAACACTATCGAGGACAACAACAGCGTTGCGGTACTCGTTGTCAGCCTCCAGACCTTCAGTATTCTGATCGGTGGAACGCCAGATCCGGCGACGGACCCAGATCCCGAAGGCACCTACATCTACCAGAACACCCTGAAGAACAACGGCACGGAGCCCCAAGGACTGGTGGGCTCCTTCAACATCAAGCCCTTCGAGGAAATCGCCTGGGACGGCTTCGAGGGCACGGGCACTGGCGAAAAGCTGTGCCTAGGCGCGAAACCGCATCCGACGTTTCGAAACTTGCAGGCGCCCCTTGGTGGTATCGCTGACAACAAGTTTCACACCACGGACTCCACTCCGCACGAGTGCACGCTGACGCCCTTGAGCGCCGTCAGCTTCTGAGAATGCGCGCTTTGAGCACGGTTGGGTTGTTGGTCGCCTGCTTTGCGTGTTCGGCGGAGCAGGCCGCGGACAAGGCGGCGGCCTACGACGGGCCGCCGATCCCCTGGGCTTACGCGCCCCTCGGGATTTCCGAGGGCCCCCCGGACAACAAGACCACGCCGGAAAAACAGGCGCTTGGGCGCATGCTCTTCTACGATCCCATCTTGTCGAGGGATGGCCTCACGGCTTGCGCGACGTGCCACAGCGAGATTTGGGGGCTCAGCGACGGGCTTGCTCTCAGTGTCGGAGTCGACGGAATCGGACCGACGGGGCCGGGTCGAACCGGCCCGAATATGACCACCCGCAATGCGCCGACGCTTTGGAACGTCGCGCTGGTCGAAGAACTGTTTTGGGACGGACGAGAGCCGACTCTGGAGAGCCAAGCGCTGCGCCCCTTGGAGAACACCGGTGAGCTGAACAAAGACCCACAGCAGGCGGCGGCGGATCTTGGCGCGATACCCGAGTATCGAACGCTGTTTAGCGCCGCGTTTCCCCAGGTCGCGGATCCCGTGACCCCCGACAACATCGCCCGCGCCCTCGCGGCGTTTCAGCGCAGCTTCGTCGCGGATCGCACGCCTTACGACCAATACGTTTCCGGGGATCCGGGCGCGCTTTCCGATGCAGCGCTGCGCGGTATGGAGCTGTTTGCAGAAGCCGGTTGCGCTGCTTGTCACACTGCGCCCCGCTTCGACTCTGCGAAGTACGCTGCGCGCGGCATCGACAGCGATGACCTCGGCCGTTTTCAGGTTAGCGGCAAGGAAGGCGACCGAGGCGCGTTTCGAGTGCCGACTCTGCGCAACGCCCGGGACACGGAGCCCTACTTCCACGACGGCAGTGTGCTCCTGCTGCGGGATGCCGTGGCCTACGAGGTCAAGCTGCAACAAGACGCGGGTCTGTCTCGTGTTCTTTCCGAGGCAGAGGTCGACGCCATCGTCACGTTCATCGACAAGGGCTTGACGGATCGCTCCCGCGAGCCGCATCGCCCCAAAAACGTCCCAAGTGGTTTGCCCGTGCCCGAAGATGGGTTTCGCATCCCTCGATGATTTTGGAGACTAGATTATGCGCCGCGGTATTTTGGTGTTCGCCAGCCTGTTGGTCCTCTCAGCCTGTGGCAGTGACGAAGATCCCGTCCAGCCAAAGCCCAAGGTGTTTGTTAACCCGGCGCCGGACGGGGCCGCCTGGCCGACCCTTGAGGAATGGAAGCTATTTTCCGACGCGACCTCCCAGGAGCCATCGCAGCGCGTTGAACCCTACGACGTGATCAGCCCGCTCTGGTCGGATGGGACCTTCAAACGCCGCTTCATCCATTTACCCGACGAAAAAACCATCGACTACGCCTCGGAAGGGCCGTGGGGGTTCCCGGTGGGCACGGTGTTGGTGAAGACGTTCTCGTACCTTCATGATGCGCGTGAGCCGAGCCTTGGCGAACGCCTGCTCGAAACCCGCCTATTGGTGCACGAAGCGAGCGGTTGGGTGGGGCACACTTACGTCTGGAACGAAGAGCAGACTAACGCGGAGCGCAAGGTCGCCGGCGCGGACATCGCGGTTTCCTTCATCGACGCAGCAGGCGAATCGCAGTCTCTCAGCTACAGCGTGCCGAATACGAACCTGTGCAACGAGTGCCACGGAAAAGATGAGCCAAACACTCTGGGTGGCGTCACACGGCAACTGGACCGCGAGTACTCGTACGCAGGAAAGAGCAAGAACCAGATCGACTACCTTGCGTCGCTCGGGTGGTTCACGAGTGAGCCCGAGCCCGGCGACCAGCGACAGCGCATGGTGGACCCGGAGGGCGTCGCTTCGGTGGAGGAACGCGCACGCGCCTATATGGATGCGAACTGCGCGCATTGCCACGACACGGATCGCGTCGCTGCGCCGAGCGGCCTTTTCCTTTCATGGGCGGAGACGAAGCCGGGGGCCGACCCGAAGAATTTTGGGGTCTGCAAAGTACCGACGAGCGCGGGCGGTGGCACCTGTGGCCTGGTGCACGACGTGGTTCCCGGGGATCCCGCTAGCAGTATCTTGATCTGCCGAGTGAAGTCCCGAGAGCCGCAAGTGCAGATGCCGCCACTGGCCACCAAACGCGTGCATCCCGCCGGCGTCACGCTGCTGGAGCAGTGGGTGAGCGGTTTGTCAGGAGCATGTCAGTAGTGGCGCGGGCTGCCCCGAACTCGTAGCCGTCAACATTTGCACCGCGTGGGTGGCACAGACTGAGCCGTAGTCTCGGGAGCCTGAAGCTCGTTGCTGGAGGTGCGGCCTCGCGGCCGATTCGGGCGAACAATGGCTGCAGAGCCTTCGAAAACGGGAGATTTCAGGGATCCTGGCAGACTGCCGTTGCTATGAAGAGTCGCTGCGGTCAACGCGCGATGGTTTGGCCTGGATCCTGCTGTCTGAACACACCGTGCGGCCCGTGCAACAGAACTCTTCGTCGATGCGCCTCGGAAGTCGCCCCGTACTCCCTGGAACGGTCCGGCGTGGCTTCCGATCGCGCGTCGCCGTATTTCTCTCGGTCACGGCCGTGTCCGGCGTTGCTGGCGCCACCGGGGCCACTGCCTCCTTTGACACCGTGCCCGAGCCGAACACCGGCTCCGCGGCTTTCCCGTCGCCGGGACAGCCGCCGGCCTCTCCCTCCGCGCCCCCTCCGCCCGTGGCCGCGCCCATGTGGCAACCGCCTGCAGCAACCACCTACGCGCCCCCAGCAGCCGCTCCGGCGCCCCGCTGGGTCCCGGCGCCCGATCGCGCCGTCGGGCCAATGGATCCGAAGGCCGACGAATCCTCGTCGCAATGGATGCTGTCCCTCGAGGGTGTGACGCACGTGCCCGTCGACGTGGGCGCGCAGGTTGTGCTCGAGACTCCCGGGGGCTTCCGACTCTTGGGTGGGTACGGGATTGTTCCGAACGCGTACATCGAGTTGGTGACTCCCGAGGAGAAGAACGGGCAGAAGGTGGAGTCGTCTCTATACGACAGCGGCAACGCGATGCGCTTTGGCATCGGCATGCGGCCGAGCCCTAAACTGGGGCTCTATTTCGACGCTGGCATGATCCGAGTGGCGCTCAGTGGCAGCGTGCATGAACCCGTTGGCGCCACGGGATCCGTCGCCGAGTTCGAGCTGCGTAGCAAACTGAGCCTGTGGTTCGTTGAAGCCGGTTACCAAGGCCATCTGGGGGAGCGCGTCGTGCTCGGCGTCGGCATTGGATTGATGGGGGCGCTGGACGCAAGTTCTGAAGTCAGCGCGCAAGGCAAAGCCGTGAGTTCCAACTCCCAAGCGCTGACGGACGAAGCGGCAGCGGAAGTGGATCGCGAGTTGGAGAGCTATAGCATCGTGCCGACGCTCACATTGCGCATGGGTTTCGACGCGTTGTAGCGGTCGCTCTAGCGCGTGAGGCTACTGGCAAGCAAACCGGAAACGAAGCGCTCCGTGGCCATCTTATCGAGGCTGCCGCCGAGATCCCGAAGCACCACCGCGTAGTTGCGAAAGGGTCCAGCATCGAAGGGCATGGCCTGGGTGGCCTCGCCCAGAAGTGCGAGGGTATTCGCGTCGCAGGCACTTCGTGTCAGCGTGAGCAACTCCACGCCGTGCTCGAGCCAGGTCGTGCGCTTGAGGGCGATGGAAAGCCGCAGGCACCAGCGCACGGCTTGGACGCGGGTGTCGGGATCCAGCTCTTTGCGCGCCTTGGCTTTGCGCAGAAGTTCGTCCAGGCGAGGCCGCATCAGTTCTTCCGCGCGGAGCGGGCTACCCGCGGCGATGGCGCGATCCGCGACGGTGCCGAGGAGCTCGAGGGCATGCCGTTTGGCGGTAACTTCCGGCGAGGCGCCGCTGCCGGGAGCCACGCCACTCGGCGCGCGGGGGGGAGCGACGAAGGTGCCCGAGGTTGTGTGGTAGGCTTCGGGCGGTGCCGACGCTCGGTCCGGCGGTAAGGTGTCTGCGCTGGAGTGCACGGCGGAGACCTGGGCCGATTCTAGAGTGAACTCCGCGTCGCCGACCACGAAACGGTCACCCGGGTTGAGAGCGACAGCCACTTGCCCGATCGCCCGCCCGTTGACGTAGACGCCGTTGGCGCTCTCGCAGTCGCGCACGGTCACCTCGCGCCCGGACACGGTCAGCGCGGCGTGGCGTCGAGATACTTTCGGGCTGTCGATTACGATGTGGCACTCCGCAGAGCGCCCAATCAAATAAGCGCCCGTGACCAGGATCCAGGAGCCGGCGCCCAAGCGCAGCCGAATGCTGTCGCTGGTTTGCCCCCCGATGGCGTCTCTGGCCGACACAACAATACGACAATGACACGCTGCGCCGCGTTCCGCTAGCGGCAACGCGGCCGGGAAATGTGTCACCCCGTTGACAGCCTGAAGCATTCAACGGCTTGATTGGCGTTCGGTGCCTGGCGCCGGGAAAAGAAAGATCATGGCTATCCAATACGACCAACGCCGCTCGGAATACCCGCCCCCAAGCTATCGCAAAGACGCGGTGGATCCGGATCCCGAGGAAACTCGGGAATGGGTTGAGAGCATCGAAGGCGTGATTGCCAGCGGGGGCAATGCCCGCGCGCAATATTTGCTGAAACGCGTGCTCGAGGCTGCGCGGCAGCACCGCGTCATTCCCACCGGACCGCTAACGACCGACTACGTCAACACCATCTCGAAGGAAGAAGAGGCGCCGTTTCCCGGAGATGAGATGATGGAAAAGCGGATCCGGCGCATCATTCGCTGGAACGCCGTGGCCATGGTGCACCGGGCCAACGTCTACTTCCCAGGCATCGGCGGCCACCTGTCGACCTACGCCTCTAGCGCCAGCTTGTACGAGGTTGGCTTCAACCACTTCTTCAAGGGGCGCGACCTAGAGGGGCAAGTGGGAGATCAGGTTTACTACCAAGGCCACGCTGCGCCCGGCGTGTACTCCCGAGCGTTTCTCGAAGGGCGCCTGTCCGTCGAGGCCATGGAGCGATTTCGACGCGAGGTCGAGCGGGGGCGCGGGCTTTCCAGCTATCCGCACCCTCGATTGATGCCGAACTTCTGGGAGTTCCCAACGGTGAGCATGGGCCTGGGTCCCCTCAACGCCATCTACCACGCGCGCTTTCTGCGTTACCTCCACAACCGTGGCATCGTGGACACGGCTGGCAGTCACGTGTGGGCGTTCTTGGGTGACGGCGAGACGGACGAACCGGAGTCCTTGGGCAGCTTGAGCATTGCTGCCCGCGAGGGCTTGGACAATTTGACCTTCGTAATCAACTGCAACTTGCAGCGGCTGGACGGTCCAGTGCGAGGAAACGGCAAGATCATCCAGGAGCTGGAAGCCGTGTTTCGCGGAGCGGGCTGGAACGTGCTGAAGGTCATCTGGGGCCCAGAGTGGGACGCGCTGTTAGAGCAAGACACCGACGGCGTGTTGCGCCGCCGCATGAACGAAGTCGTCGACGGGCAGTGGCAGAAGTATGCCGCCGAAGAGGGCGCATACACCCGTAAGAACTTCTTCGGCGTTGACCCGCGGCTCCTGAACATGGTGGCGCACCTTTCGGACGAGGAAATCCGCAAGCTTCGCCGTGGCGGCCATAGCTATCGGAAGGTGTATGCGGCGTACAAACAGGCGATGGAACACGACGGACAGCCCACGGTCATCCTGGCACATACCGTCAAGGGCTGGACGCTGGGAGAAAGCTTCGAGGCGTCTAACGTCACCCATCAGAAGAAGAAGATGGAAGCCGTGGAGCTCAAGAAGTTCCGCGACGTTCTGCACCTACCGGTCCCCGACGACAAACTAGAAGACGCGCCGTTCTATCACCCAGGGCTGAACAGTCCCGAGGTGGAGTACATGCTTGAGCGTCGCCGGGCACTCGGTGGCTCCATTCCGAAGCGGCGTGGTCGCGTGCAAGTGCGCGTGGAGTTGCCTCCCGCCGACGTCTTTCAGGAGTTCCTCGAGGGCACGGGCAAGGGCGAGGCGAGCACGACGATGGTGTTCGCCCGCATGCTGAGCAAGTTGCTCCGCGATAAGCGCCTCGGCAAGCGCATCGTGCCCATCATTCCCGACGAGGCGCGCACCTTCGGCATGGATGCGCTATTTTCTCAGGTCGGGATCTATTCCTCGAAAGGGCAGCTGTACGAGCCGGTGGATAAGGGCAAGTTGCTCTATTACCGCGAGAGCAAAGACGGGCAGGTATTAGAAGAGGGCATCACGGAGGCCGGCTCGACTGCGAGTTTCATCGCGGCCGGCACGAGCTACGCCATGCAAGGCCAGCCGATGATCCCCTTCTACATCTTTTACTCAATGTTCGGCTTCCAGCGCACCGGTGACCTGCTCTGGGCAGCTGGGGACGCCATGGCGCGGGGATTCGTCCTAGGCGCGACGGCCGGACGAACCACTCTCAATGGCGAAGGCTTGCAGCACGAGGACGGTCACAGTCAGGTGCTCGCGAGCACGCTGCCTTCATGCGTCAGCTACGACATCACTTACGCCTACGAGCTGGCGGTGATCGTAGAAGACGGTCTGCGTCGAATGTATGCTGAAGACGAGAACATTTTCTATTACATCACGCTCCAAAACGAGAACTACGTCATGCCGCCGATGCCCGCCGATGCCCGGGAAGGGATCTTGCGAGGCATCTATCGCTACAAGGCGTCAGATATCAAGAAACCCAAGCTGTCTGTGCAACTATTCGGTTCTGCTTCCATCATGTTGCAGACGCTGCGTGCGCAAGAGCTGTTGGCCGAGCGCGGCGTGGCGGCGGACGTCTGGACGGTGACAAGCTACAACGAGTTACGGCGCGACGCGCTTTCCTGCGAGCGACACAACCGCTTGAACCCGACCGAGCCCGCTCGCGTTCCGTACATCCAGTCGGCGCTCGAAGGCGCGCGCGGGCCCGTCATTGCGGCAAGCGACTACATGAAGGTGCTCGCAGACCAGCTTGCGCGCTTCGTTCCGGGGCGTTTTGTGCCCCTGGGTACCGACGGCTTTGGAATGAGTGACACCCGTGAGTCCTTGCGCCGGCACTTCGAGGTGGACGCGGATAATATCGCGCTAGCCGCGCTGGATGCCTTGCGACAAGACGGCAAACTGGACGCGGCCGCCGTGCAAGCTGCCGTGGAAGACTTCGGTCTTTCCGGCGACAAGCTTGATCCGACCCAGGTCTAGGGCGGTTCCAGCGCGACGCGGGGCGCGACTCAGCCGGCGGTCTGATCGGCGATACTGGCGAGCATCTTGTCCAGGGTCGCGCTGCGCGATGGGTTCACCCGGCGAGCGGTTTCAATGCTTTGCTTGGCTTCGTCCCAGCGCGCAAGATCCATGAGCACGATCGCCAAATCGTGATGGGCGTCAAAGTAGTCTGACTTTAGCGCAATGGACTGCCGGAGATGGTCGACGGCTTCCACCTTTCGCCCCAGCTGCGCCAAGCACAGGCCGATGTTCTTTGCCGCGAAGTAGTCTGTCGCGTCGAGGGACAGCGCCTTCACGCTCCAGGTGATGGCTTCTTCGAAGCGGCAGCTCATGTACAGCGCGTAGCTGAGCCCGTCGCACAGCCGGGCGTCGCCTGCATCCAGGCGGATCGCGTCGCGGAAGACCACGATCGCCTGCTCGTAGCGCCCGGACCCGGTCAGATCGCGCCCGAGGCGTTTGAGTTGTTTGGTGCCCAACATGGCGGCGGCTGACAACGAAAGCTCAGGCGCGCCGGCGTCGCAAGCCCGTCAGCATTGCCGTGCAATTCTCATTGCAATTGCGCCCCTGCCGCGTGTCGCGTACATCGAATGCCAAGATGCGCACTAAGAGATGGATCGTTGTGACGGTGACCCTCGCTGGCGCCGCGGCGTGTGCCGGCACAAGCCCGCCCGCACAGCCCGCGCCGGCGCCTACTCTCTTGTCTCCGGAGCCCGAGCCGGCACCAGAGCCGGCGCCAGAACCGGCGGCTGCCGACGCGGACGCGGCAGTAGCCGTCACGGAGGCGGCGGAACCAGATGCGGGGTCGGATCCAAGCTCAGCAGATCCGAACAAACGAGCGGACGGAGCGGCGTGTTCCAACGCCGAGGAGTGTCAGAGCGGAGTCTGCGAAGGGCAGGGCTGTGGCCCGGACGAAGCTCGCTGCGCGCCAAAGCAACGCCCTTGCACCCGAGATCTGCGGCTCTACTGCGCCTGTGACGGAACCGAGTTCCGCACCAGCGGAAGCTGTCCGGGACGGCCGTACCGTGCCCGTGGCAAGTGTGTGCCCTAGTCGTGCCTGTCGTTACTGGGAAAAAGCTGCACAAGGCCTACGGCGCGCATGTCGTGATCGACAGCGCCGACGTGACCGTACGCAGCGGCGAGCGCGTGGGGGTCGTCGGCAAGAACGGCGCTGGCAAAAGCACCCTGGCCCGCATCTTGGCCGGTGTGGAGGTCGCCGATAGTGGCGACCTCATCACGCGCCGGGACGCATCGATTCTGTATTTGGACCAGGTGCCGCGCTTTGACGGCGATCCGACGGCGGAGCAGGCCGTGGCTGCGGCGCTGACGGCGTGGTCCGATGCGTGTGAACGGCACGCCGAGGCGAGCCGCGCGCTGACTGAGGGCAAAGGGGATGCCGCCAGTTGGCTGCAGGCGCAGGCCAAGGCTGCGGAAGATGTTGAGCGGCTTGGGGGATTCGATCAAGGACATCGAGTGGGCGCCATGTTGGGGCACTTGGGCGTGCTCAGCCCGACGCAACGCGTGGCAAGCATGAGCGGCGGGGAGCAGCGGCGCGTGGCGCTGGCGCGGATCCTGATCGCGCGGCCAGATCTGGCTATCTTGGATGAACCGACCAACCATCTGGATGCTGAGACCATCGAATGGCTCGAAGGGTATCTGCTGCAGGAGTATCGCGGGGCGGTGCTACTCATCACTCATGATCGTTACCTGCTCGATCGTGTTGCCCAGCGCACCTGGGAGGTCGCGGATGGCGTCGTGCACAGCTACGATGGCGGATACGAGCTGTTTCTGGAGCGCAAGGCGGAACGTGAAGCGCATGCGGCCCGCACGGAGCAAAACAGGCAGAACTTTGTGCGGCAGGAGCTCAGCTGGCTGCGCCGGCAGCCCAAAGCTCGAACCACCAAACAAAAGGCCCGGGTAGAGCGCGCGGAACGAGCGCTTTCGACGGATGGGCCCAAGGCGGATCTCGGCGTGAACTTCGAGCTTTCCGTGGCCCGCGCAGGCAAGACCATTCTCGAGTTGCATGACCTGGAGGTGGGGATTGCCGGCAAGCGTTTGGTCCAAAACCTCACGCTTTATCTGACCCAAGGCGACCGGCTCGGAATCGTCGGCAAGAACGGAAGCGGCAAGACGACCTTGCTGCGGACGCTCCTTGGAGAGCTCGAGCCCACTTCTGGGCGCGTGGTGCTGGGCAAGAACACCCGCGTCGCTTACTTCGACCAACTGCGCAGCGGGCTGGATCCCGAT
Organism: uncultured Polyangiaceae bacterium; assembly: GCA_965369205.1. Taxonomy (GTDB): domain Bacteria; phylum Myxococcota_A; class Polyangia; order Polyangiales; family Polyangiaceae; genus JACKEA01. The sequence goes on from CBDUPW010000030.1 coordinate 30,539, forward strand.
AAGTCTGTCTTCGAAAACGTCGTCGGTGACATGTCGCGCATCGAAGTGGCCGGCGAGGTCGTCGAGCCGCGTTCCTACCTTGAGCGTTTTGGCTTCAAGGGTGCGGACCAGCGCAAGCAGGTCGCGGCGCTGTCTGGTGGCGAGCGCGCGCGGGTGGCCATGGCGCGCATGCTGCGGCAGAGCGCGAATCTAGTCGTGATGGATGAACCCACTAACGACTTAGACGTAAGCACGCTTGCCGCCCTGGAGGGTTTGCTCGTGGAAATGAACGTGACCGCGTTGGTCGTCACCCACGATCGCTGGTTCCTTGATCGCGTTGCCACGGACATTCTTGCCTTCGAAGGCGAGGCAAAGGTGGTGCGGTATCCTGGAAACTACAGCAGCTTCCGCAAACTGAAGGCCGAAGCGGCTGTGCGCGCGGCCCGGGAAGCCACGACGGAGAAGAGCGCAGCGACGCCACCGGTGCGTGCACCAAGCGCGCGCCCCAAGAAGCTTTCTTTCGGCGAAAAGCAGGAACTCGTCGCCTTGCCAGACGAGATCGCGGCGCTAGAAGCGAAGGTCGCCGTATTGGACCAGCAGCTGGCGGACCCGAGCACCTACGCAGACGGCAGCGTCGATGTGGCTGCGCTGGGGCGCACGCTGGAAGCGCTGCGCGCCGAAGTGGATCAGCGCACCGAGCGTTGGCTCGAGCTCGAACAACGCAAGGACTGAGACGCGCGCTGGCTCGCGCGATACGAAGAGACGCGCGCTGGCTCAGGTGAAGCTGAGTGCGGCGGTGCTGTTGCCGAACTTCGTTGTGGGCACGCCCATGCCGTTCAGGATCGCGACAAACATGTTGGCGAGGGGAGTCTTGTTCGGGAACTTGAGGTGTTGGCCCGTGGGCAGCGCGCCCCCGAGTCCGCCTGCCAGAACAACGGGCAGGTTGGTGTGCGCGTGGGAGTTGCCATCCTCGATTTCGCTCGAGAAGAACACGGCTGTGTTGTCGAGCAGGGTGCTGCTTCCCTCTTGCACCTTGTCCATCGCCTCAAGCAAGTACGCCAGTTGCTGAACTTCCCAGATGTCGATCTGCGTCAGCTTGTCGTAGTTTGCCTGTTGGCTTTGATGGTGCGAGATCTGGTGGTGTCCGCCGCTGACGCCAATGAAGTCGTAGTTGCGGCCGCTGCCAGCGTTGCCCAGCATGAATGTGACGATGCGGGTCACGTCACACTGCATGGCCAAGACACTGAGGTCGAGCATCATCTTCACGTGGTCCGGGAACGAGAGGTTCTTGTCGGGCCGCGCAATGCTGTCGCAGGTCAGCTGCGTTGCGTTGGCGATGCTTTGTTCCAAGTCGAAGATCCCGGTCAGGTATTCGTCGAGTTTGGCTTTGTCCTTTTGGCCAAGTCGCGCGGAGAGGTCTTTGGCGTCCTGATTGACGTAGTCCAAAAGACTGGAACGATACTTGCGGGTGCGCGCCTGCGCCGCCGTGCTCTGGTTGGGATCAAAGCCGTCGAAGATCTGGTCGAATACCACTTGTGGGTTGATGGTTTTGGGCAAAGGCTGCGTCTCGCTCGCCCAGGAAATATTGCGGGCGTAGGCGCAGCTGTAGCCGCTATCGCAGCCGCCCACGCCTGCGCCGCCGTCAATGCCGAGTTGCAGGGAAGCGATGCGGGTTTCCGCGCCGATGGCGCTGGCGGCCACTTGGTCCATACTGATGCCGTTCTTGATGTCGGCGCCTTCGGTTTTGTAGGGATGCGCGGAGGTCAGGAACGCCCCAGTGCCCGAAGCATGATCTCCGGGGCCATCCGGTTTGGCGGGTTCGTTGGCCAGTCCGCTCAGCACCATGGTCTTGTTTTGCACGTTGGCGAGGGGAGCCAGGATTTCCGGAAGGTCGTAGCCCGGGCCAGTGTTCTGCGGGGTCCACTTCGCCATGTGCATGCCGCACGGCACGTAGAAGGCCATGAAGCGCGTCGGGATCCCACTGCCCGCGGCGGTCGCGCTGCTGCCGACGATGCTTTCCAATACCGGTAGGCCCACGAGGGCAGCTGCACCCCCCAAGAAAAAGCGACGATTGTGGCGTTTCTGCCAGATGGGGCTGCGGCGGCTCACTTGCCACCTCCTTCCGCGCGGCGCATGCGAAATGGTTCGCTGCTCACAATCTGAACAATGGCTTGCTCCAAGGTAAATCCGGAGCCCACGGCTTTCATCATCTCGTCGAAATAGGGCTGATCCGAATCCTGGGTGCCTCGGCCGAGGGCGTAGACGAACATCTGCTGCATCACGCAAGCCGGGAAGCGCTCGTCACTGACGACGGCGTCGGCCAGGGAGACCGGACCATCAAGCTTCGTGCCGTCCGGCATGTCCGCAGTTGGGTCCACCGGCGCACCGTTGTCTTCGGTGCGGTAGCGCCCGATGCCGTCGAAGTTCTCCAACGCGATGCCGATGGGGTCCATGACGTCGTGGCAGCTGGCGCAGGTCGGGTCCTCGCGGTGCTTGGCGAGCAGATCTTTTTGCGTCGTGCCCGCAGGCGGTGTGGGGTTGATCTCGCCTTCCACGCCAGGGGGCGGGTCGGCGGGTTTGTCACATAGCAGCTGCGCCAGAACCCAGCGTCCGCGTTTCACCGGCGAGGTGCGGGTGGGGTAGCTGGTGATGGTCAATAGGCTTCCCTGACCCAGGAGCCCGCCGCGCCGCGGGTCAGTCATCGTGACCCGGGTGTGCGACGAACCGCTCACTCCGCTCAGGCCATAGTGCTGGGCTAGGCGCGAGTCGACATAGCCGAAGTCGGCCTTCAGCAGATCTTGAACGGGATGGGGCTGCTGCAGGAACTCCTGGAAGAACAGCCGCGTCTCTTGCTCCATGGCGATGCGCAGCCCGTCTTCGTATTCGGGGAAGAAGTTGTAGTCCGGTTCGTGCTCCACCAGCGCGCGCGTGTACAGCCACTGCCCGGCGAAGTTGTCGGTCAACGCGCCGGCTTTTGGATCCTGCAACATGCGCTTGGTTTCCGCAGCGAGCACGGCCGGATCGAGCAATTCGCCGGATTCGGCCTTGGCAAAGAGCGCCTCGTCCGGCATCGAACTCCATAGGAAGTAGGAAAGCCGTGAAGCCAGCTCCCAGGCATTCAGGGCGCGCACGGTGCCGCCGGTTGGCGTGGGATCTAGCTCCACGCGGAATACGAAGTTGTGACTCATGAGCGCGGCGCGCAGTGCCAGCTTGATGCCAGCATCTTCGTCTTCGCCTTCGCTCTTCGCCAGAGCCATGAACGCCATCAGCTTGTCGACTTCGGCGCTGCTGACCGGGCGGCGCCACGCTCGCTTGGTAAATGCCTCGATGATCTGCCGTTGGCAGGCCTCGCCAGTTTTGGGGTCGCACACCAGAATGCGATCACGCATCGCGTTCTTGCCGGTTGTGGCACCGATGGGGCCTTCAATTTCGATGTAGTCGACGTACAAGTTGCGATCGTTGGGCGGCTCGTAGAAGTCGTTCGTGAAGCTCACCGTCACCACTTTGCTGCCGCCGGTTACCGCAGCCTGCTTGGTCACGATCAGCGGATTGTTCTTGTCGTTCGGAACGTCGAAGACGCCCAGGTCCGCGGCGCCGAACATGATGTTCATCTTTGCGGCTTCGGTGCCGGCAGGCGTACTCCAGGCGCGTACGCGCACCTCGTAGGTTCCGTCCGAGGGCAGGGAGAACGTCGCGGCGATGTCGCCGTTGCTGAATAGGTTGTAGGCATCGCTGGTGGCGGATCCGGTGGTTCCCGTCAGCGTTTCGGCCTCCACGAGCTGCGTCGCCGAGGTCGCGAGCGGGGGCGCCATGGCATCTTCCACGACCAGTTCTGCTGCGCGTTCGTAGAGAGAGACTTGCGTCGGCGATATCGTCAGCACGTCAGCGATATTGTCGTATCCGTAACCGTGATCGTCGGCGGGAAAGTCTTTGGCCGGCGTCAGCGCGGTGCCCAGCAAGTCGCGGACCGTGTTGTCGTACTCCGCGCGGTTGAGGCGGTGCAGGGTCACACGTCCCGGGTCACGCCCTGTTGGCGAACTCTGCGGCCCTTTGGGACCGCTGCCGCCGCCACTGGATCCGCCTTCCTCGTCGATGCTGCCGACGCACGCGGCGAGCGACAACGCACTGATGCAAAGCAGACTACTGAGGGATGGCCTGATCAGGACCGACTTGCGCATGGTCAACTGGTACAGCAAGAGTTGCGCCACCCGCTGGGACGATCCGGCCTGCGCACTGACGCCCTTTTCGAATGTATTGGGCGTGGTGCATGCGACGGGACACGTCTGGTGCGACGCGGCCGGTCGCACTGCCGCTGGCTCCGGCGGCACGAAAACGCGCGCTCAGGGACAGGGGGTTTCGGGGAAGTCCTGCTCGGTCCGTGCACGGGCTTCGATGGCCAGCATCGCCGCCAGCACGTGGTGCTCGCAGTGCGGGCGCCCCGCGATTTGTACGCCCACGGGAAGCCCGGCGCTGCCTTGCTCGATGCTGCGCGCAGTGCGGTCGAGTCGATCGCGCAGCTCGCTGCGCTCGGTTTCGTTCGCGCGCACGCGGGTCACCGGCACGACGCCCGCGGGGAAGTTGAGCACGTTGTAGCGCATGCTGTGGCAAGCGCCGACGCTGAAGTCCGCGGACGAGCCGTGTTGCAAGGCGGGCGTTGCGAATGCCGGACACACCACCACGTCCAGCCGGCGCTGCACGAAGAAGTCGAGCTCACGCTGTCTGAGCGCGCCGCGCTCGGCGGTCAGCCGCCACAGCTGGTCTACGGATTTCTCGCCCAAGGCCTCAAGCAAGTGGGCGCTGCGTTCCTCGCCCAGCACGAGCAGCGCCAATGCCAGGGCGCGGCGCGCTCGATTCGGCAGGCCTGCCAGGCGCTTGATCCGGCGCAGCGGCGCGATCATACGCTCCCCTTGGAGCGCTGCATCCAATGTGCGTCCGCCATCGGCACTGAGGATCGCGAAAAACAGCCAGGTGAGCTGTCGCGCGTTCTCCGGGTCGACTTCGACGACGTCAGCGCCGGCGTCTGCGAGGTGCTTGGCGGCGGCGCGCACGCCTCGCATCACGCTCGCAGCGGGCGTGAGTACCCCGTCGCTTTCCCAGAAGCCCACGCGCAACTTGCTGACGTCCACGCCGGCTGCACTCGGATTCCGCACCGGGGCGACGAAGGGATCCTGCGCAGCGAAGCGCGAGCTCTCCAGCGCCTCGAATAGCAGCGCAACGTCCGCGGAGGTGCGCGCCATCGGTCCGATTTGGGAGCGGATGGATTCTTGGCCGGCGATGGCAGTGCGGCTCCCCAAGTTGCTCCAGCGGTGTTCAGTGGGTTTGAGGGCGGCCACGCCGCAGAATGCCGCGGGGATGCGGAGAGAGCCTCCGATGTCCGTGCCAATCCCGAGCACGCTCTGGCCGCTAGCCAGCGCGGCCGCTTCCCCACCGCTACTGCCGCCCGGCACGCGCTCCCGCGACCACGGATTCGGTGTGGTGCCGAATAGGAAGTTGGTCGTCTCCACGCTGAGCAGCGACTGCGGGACGTTCGTTTTGCCCAAAACGACTGCGCCGGCTTCGCGCAGGCAGCGGACGACTGCCGCGTCCGTGTCTGCGCGGTGATCCCGTCGCGCAGAAAGCCCCAGCGTCGACGCCGTGCCCGCCACGTCGATGTTTTCCTTGACGGAGATCGGTAGCCCCAAGAGCGGTGAGCGCTCACCGTTCGCGAGTCGCCGATCCGCGTCGTCGGCGGCGGCTCGGGCTTCTGCTTCAAGCCCCGGGACAAACGCCGGCACTCCGGCACCTACTTCTTCGCGCCGCGCAAGCAGGGCCTCGACAATCTCTCTGCTGGAGCATTCGCGCCGCGCAAGCTGCTGCGACAGTTCCGTGGCGGTTCGGCTATACAGGCTCACGGCGTCGCTTATAGTCGACCCCGCGCCGGTCTGGGATCAAACCTGCCGCGTAGAAAAGCGCCAATGCTTCGAGTGCACCTGGCACTGCTCACAGTGCAAATCTTGTTCGGGCTGTGGCCCGTCGCCGGCACGGCGGTGTTTGCCCACATGTCGCCTGCCGCGCTCGTTGGCATGCGGCTGGTGCTGGGTGCGCCGCTTCTGGCCCTCGCCGCCGGGCTCCTTTTCAAGCGCGCGCCGCCGCCGCCGGAGTTGCTGCGCCTAGCGGCCCTCGCTGCCGTCGGGATCAGCCTCAATCAGCTGCTCTTCGCCGAAGGACTGCTGCGAGCGGGCCCCATCAACGCGTCGCTGTCGATCCTGCTCGTGCCTGCCGTCAGCGTGGCGGTTGCGACCGCGCTGGGCATGGAGAAGCTCGAGGTTCGACGCGTGGTGGGCGTGGCAGTTGCGCTCGTTGGTGCTGCGGTGTTCTTGGAGGTGGAGAACTTCGATCTCAGCAGCCAGCGCGTGCTCGGAAATGTATTGCTGGTGACCAACGCCAGCTTGTACGCGCTGTTCTTGGTGTTGGCTCGCCCGGTGATTGCCCGCCTTGGGTCGTTGACGACCATTGCTTGGGTGTTTGTTTTCGGTGCTGTGGAAGCGTTGCCGTTCACCTATGGCCCGATGCTGCGAGTGCCGTGGCTTTCGCTACCTGGATGGGTCTACGGCGCGCTGCTTTTCATCCTGATCGGAGCGACCCTGGCAACGTATACACTCAACGCATTTGCATTGCGGCGGGTGGAAAGCTCCGTGGTCGCTGTTTACGTCTACCTGCAGCCTGTGATCGCGTCGCTAGCAGCGTACGCGCTTTTTCGTGAGCGTCCCACCCCCAGGGCGCTCGTGGCCGGCGCGGTGATCGTTGTCGGTGTGACGATTGCCGCGAACGTCGTGCCCGGGCTGCGTGGGGTCTGGCGTCGCGCGTTGGCACGCCGCGCTACGCCATGAGCCCACTGCGGATTCGGTCGTGCGCGGCGGGCATGGGGAGCGCGAGCAGCGCGTCTTGATCGAGCCAGCAAGCATTGGCGACGCCGGTCGGGGTGAGCTTGCTTCGAGGGGTGTCACAAGCGACGGGCGTGAGTGCGATGCGGTGGTGGGTGACGCTGTGGCGCACGAGCGGGAGCGCTTTTCTGGGGAAGACGAGAAGCTTTGCGAATGCTGCCGCCGCCCGTTGTGCTCCTAGCTCGGGGCTCTCGTCGCGCTGCAGTTCGACGCAGGGGAACTGCCACATGCCCGCCCAGCGGGGCGCGCTGTCTTCAAGCTGCACGACTAGCAGGCGCCGCTCGCGGACGACGATCGCCGCAGCCATGCGCAGGCGAAGGGTCTTCTTGCGCGGCGCCTTGCGGCCGAATTGATCAACGCGTCCCGTTGCGCTCGACGCGCACTGCTTGCGAACTGGACAGCGCGCACACTCGGGCGACACCGGTCGACACACGAGTGCGCCGAGCTCCATCAGGGCTTGATTGAAGTTGCCGGGGGCTTTTACGGGAACGAGCCTGCGGGCAAGGGTCCAGATGTGCCGATCGTGGCTCGGAGTGCCGACGTAGCCGGGCACGCTGAAGATCCGTCCGAGCACCCGGCTGACGTTGCCGTCCACCAGGGCCGCCCGCTCACCATACGCAATGCTGGCGATGGCTCCGGCTGTATACGGACCGATGCCTGGAAGGGTGCGTAGCCGGGCAATATCCCGTGGGATTGTCGCCCCATGGCTGCGCAATACCTGCTGCGCGCCGAGGCGAAGATTGCGCGCCCGGGAGTAGTATCCGAGGCCTTGCCATTGCCGCAGCACGTCCGCTTCGCTCGCCTGGGCCAGGGCGGTGAGGGTCGGGAAGCGCCGCATCCACGCTTCGAAGTAGGGCACGGCGGTTTTTACCTGAGTCTGCTGCAACATACTTTCGCTCACCCACACCGCGTAGGGATCCGGCTGGCGCCGCCAGGGCAGATCGCGCTGCTCCCGCGTGTACCAAGCCAGTAGCGCGCGGCGCAGGCGGCGTGCGGCGTCGGTTGTTACCTCAGCGGATGGCGTTGACGTTCGCTTCCCAGTTTTTGCCATCGAACTCATCCACGTCGAAGGCATGACGCTCGTCCAGGCAGTGCACGTTGACGTCGATCTGATCAGGATGCGAGCGCGGCGTGTAGAACGGGTGGATGCCACAGGTCGCACAGAACGTATGCTTCGCCATTCCCGTGTTGAACTGATACGTGGTCAGCGCGTCTTGGCCTTGCTCGAGCTCAAAGTCCTCGGGCGCCACGATCCAGTGCAAATAGCCTTTCTTGGTGCAGATGGAGCAGTTGCAGCGCAGGGCCGCGTAGCGCTGTGCCCGCGCCCGGAAGCGCACCCTGCCACAGTGGCAGCCGCCCGGGAGCCACGGGCCGGGCTCTGGGGCGGTCATGCTGCACGCTCGGCGCGCTGTTGGCAGCGCTCGAGCTCCACCGGATCGTGCGCGGAAAACACCCGGACCGCGCCGCGGTTTTCCCGCGCGAGCTGGCGCAGACGCTCCTGGTTTTCTCGACGTTGGGAGCTGCTTATCTCCACGATACGCTGAAATACATCCAAAACCGGCGGACAGCGCCTTCGGTCGCTGTCCATCTCTCCGCGATGAAAGTACGCGTCCCCGGCATGGAGCAGCACGCCGTGTTCGGTTTCGACGGCCACGCCGCTATGTCCCCGTGAATGGCCGGGTAGGGGGATGATCAGAATTTCCGGCGGCAGCCCGCGCAAATCCCGAACGGCTTCGAAGCCAAACCAGGTTTCCCCCGTCGGTCGATAAGTCTCGAAGGTGGGCTCGTGCGCCCACTGTATGGGCCGATAACGCGAGCGCTCCAGCGGGGTGGGCCGAGTGATTGCGGCGTCGTGTTCTGCGGCGTGCAGATGCACGTGCGCTTTCGGGAAGTCCGAGAGACCACCGGCGTGATCGAGGTCCATATGTGTCAGGACGATGTGGCGCACGTCGTCCGTCGAAAACCCGAGGGCTTCGATCTGGCGGGCGGCCGTCTCGTCGGCGTCCAGCACGGGACGCATGAGCGTGAGCATCTGACGCCCCATTCGCTGAGCCGGCATGCGCAGATCTTGAAGTCCGAGTCCGGAGTCGACGAGCACCAGGCCAGCGTCCGTTTCGATCAAGAGCACATGACAGATCATTTGGGCGGGGGACGTGAGACCGCCGCTGCCCGACAGCAGGCGCCCGCCGTAGGGACACATCGTTGCGCAGTTCAGATGGTGGACTTTCATATTCAGGTCGTCGCTAAGGCCCCAGGGTACACCAATTCGGACGACTGCCTGCCGCTCGGCGTCGGGTCGGGTCCGGGGCTGGGTTCGTGGAAACAGGCATTCCGACGGCGGCGCGCGGCGCGCTTCGTGGAAAGGCCGTGCTCGCCGCTGTGCAGGGAAACGCCGCCGCCGGCCCGCCGCCCGAAAAATCCGGAACGACCGGCGCGGCGGGCGTCGCTATCGAACGAAATCCACGATAAGCTGGCCCGAAGTGCCCACAGCGCCCCTTGAGTTCTCCCTGGACTCCATCCGGACCGACGGATGGTTCGAACGCATTGGCGAAGGGATTGGCAGCTTTCAGGCGCTCTGCGACATCATTGGCACTCGCTTCTTCGCCTTCGCCATGATCACTGGGGCGCGGATCACTGCGCTGACCGTTGACCGACGCAACCCCGATCACACGCTAGTGGATTTCGTGGTGGGGCCGCCGGACATGGAGGTCGCCGAGGGCGACACGCAGCGGCTGACGCTGGCAGATTTTCGCCGGCGGTTGGTGGCGGCGCTCGTTACAGACGAGCCGCCGGGTCTTCCGCCAACCCGCGCAACAGACACCGAGGCACTCCAGCTCTTTGTCGGGGTGCGCTACCTGCTCCTGGCGCCGCTGTATGGCTACAGCCTGAACCACTTGACGCTCGGTGATGACACCGACGAGCTCGAACTCACCCATGACGGGATCCAGGAGACGCATACCCTCGACGAGTTCCGATTTCGGATCCGCACGCATGTGCGCGAGGAGCTGGAGCGCATCTCGCGGGGAGGCGGCAAAGGCGCCATCGACTTGGGGCGGGTGACCGAAGCGGATGCTGCTGAACAAAAACGCGATTGGGTGCGCGTCGTGGAACTGCTCGGCACCTGGCCGGCTCCCCTCGCCATCTTCCTGCGCACCCCGGAGGGGCAGCTGCTCGGCGGGGAGACCAAAGCGCTGATCGCAAAGGGACTGGGGTCGTTGGGCAGCGCCTGCATCCACCTGGGTGAAGTCGAGAAGGGGGAAGAGGTCCTGCGCCTGGCCGTGCAATACGCCGGGGATGGGCCGAGCGCTCCGGAGATCTTTTCGCGCTTGGGCGCGAGCATGATGCTCGACCAGCGCTACGGCGAAGCGATCGGACCCTTGCGTCGAGCAGCCAATCTGGGCGCCGCTCCCGAAGCCGTTTGGCCGCTGCTCGCCGAGGCCTTTGCGCAAAGAGGGCGCCATGCAGCCGCGCTCGGCGCCCTGTTGGAAGCCAAGGCCGCGGGCGTCGCGGAGTCGGAATTGGAGCGCTCACGCGGCCTGATCAGCACGAAGCTAGGGGATACGCTCGGCGCGTGGGAACAGCTCGTTGGTCAGAAGATCTGAAGAAACCGTGCGACGCAAGTCGTCGCTGGCGCGCAAGGGCCGGACCCTGCTGCTGCTCCTCGGGACGCTACTCTTGCTCGCGTGCGGGCAGGACGAGACGTACTCCGGCACCCAGGCAGGGGCGGTGCTGGTGATCGTACCCCAGAACGCCCAGGCGGCGACGCTGAGCGCGGCGGACGAGTTGAGCGTCTACCTGACCGCGTTGCTTGGCAGCGCGCCGAGCCGGGCCCTGCTGCCTGAGGCAGCCGGACAAGATGGCGTCGTCGCTGCTCAACGGCGACAGCGGGCAGGTTTGACGATTGTGCTCGACGCCCACCTGCTGGCTGTCCCGGAGTATGCAGATGCGCGCGTTGTCGGACTGCCCAAGGGCGGCTACCTGCTCGACGCCGAGCACGGCGGCGACTTTTCCAATCGCCTGGATGGCGCCGCTGGCGGCACGTTGGTGTACCTGGCGAGCGCTAGCGGGCTCGGCATCCGCTATGGCGTGTATGAGCTGCTGCGGCGTCTGGGCGTGCGTTTTTATCACCCGGAGCAAGAATACGTGCCGCGCTTGCCGGCGCATCACGTCCAGGCGCGGGCGGCCACTCCAACCGTGGTGTCCCGCCGTGACTCAAAGGGCCAAGTCGTCGTCGAGCACGTGCCGGACTACGCCCAGCGCGACTACACCTTCCACGGCAGTCATCCTTTGGAACACCTGGAAAGCTTCAGCGACTCGTCCCATCCGATCGACGAAGCGCGCAACGCGAACTTGTGGATCCT